>JAWXBN010000034.1 GCA_034440155.1 Verrucomicrobiota bacterium
GTGCAATTTGTTTGGCTTTGGCTGTTAAAACTTTCTTTCTGATCATATGAGATTTCAGAATTGTGGTCGTAATGATGTTGGGGGATACGATGAGAAAGGGAGAAAGTTTAGACAGCGGAGCTGCCCATTTTTTCTCTGATTGCCATCGTCTTCCCGCACCCCCTTCAGATAAGAGTTGCTCACCCTTTCCCCACTGCCTTATGATCAGTTCGTGGAAAATAACAGCTGAAGCAGTTGAGCTTTTTCGGTTGAATCTTCCCAGCAGTTAAGGAGCATCCGGATAAAAGTCTATCGTCCGCAAAAAGAACATCATCATGTTCATCACACTACCTGATAAGCAGTACAGGGAAATTGATACGGGAGACTCTTTTCCGGAGGAGGGAATCTTGGGATTTAAGTTCATTAAAAAAAACAGACCATTCCCTCGAGTTAAAAGCAATTTGTGGTTGAGGTATGGCTAACCATAAAACCCCGAAATAGGACATTTCAGTCCCCTGTCCGCGGTTCTGGAGTTCTTCGATTTGTTTCGAGTAAGTCCTGGCCAATGCGGGGGAATCATTCCATAGGTTGATTTCGCGGTTGAGCTCCCCTGCACTAGAAACAAAGATAAACTGAAAATTTCTCGGCCATGGAATTTTCCCCCATGAAGCTGCGTGGCAAGAGTCATTGATGATTAGGCAGGGGTGTTTGCCGATAGAGTCTTTGAGGATTTGCGCAATCTGATCGAGGTTCATGATGCCGTCTTTGAACCTCCAATCTCCGGTTTTATCCTGATGAGAGCTTAAATACAGCAGGAGAGGCTGCCCTGGGGGAATCGACGCAAATTGTTTCTTCATCCACTGGGAAAATTGCACACGGGTAAGATCATGAGCACTCAGAGGGTGCTCTCCCGTATCCTTGATATAGTCCAATGTCATGAGCTCAGCCGTTACTTCCCATGCTTTTAGCGGGGATTGGGTGGGATAATGAGTATTAAGATAAGTGACGAGCTGCACATCTCCTGCCCTGATAAATGAAATAAAGAGGAGCAGTATGAGGAATATTTTCGACATTTATTCATATCCCAGACTTAACGACGTCCACCAGGAAGAGAATCACGGACGGTATCCCTGATCAGCGCGCGATCGAAGAGTTCTTGGCGTTTTTTACTGGCCGCGGAGGCGATTTTACCGAGTTGGGCTTCTAATCCTTTTTCACCAGAATCGATCCGGGCTTTGAGTTGGCCTTCTTGAGAGGCTAGATTCCAATATTCAGAAGCCGTTGAGGCTTTTGCCGCAGGAACCGGAGAGGTATTACCTCCATTGAGCAGATAAGAACCAGTTCCCATATCCCCGACTTTTCCGGAACGAACTACTACGAGGGCTTGGCTAGTGCTATTAATATCCTTGGCGACATCGACGGTGGCTCCCGAGGAGGAAAATGCGTAGGATGAGTTTGATTGATTTGCGAGATTCACATTCACCCCGGATGGGAGCTGGAGGCGGTTGGCAGAGTTTTGTTTACCGGGCAGGACTTGGGCAGAGACCGATTTTCCGGCTGTGATACCATTGACCTGAAAGGATTGATCTCTTGATGACTTAGCGAAGATTTGCCCTCGGGAACAAGAGAATTTCTGATTTAAACCGCTACCCTTCGAGGAATAATTCACCGAAAAGGTCGTGCCTACGGCTCCACAAACTGCAGTGGGTGTCTGGACCTCTATCACGTGGTTTTTAGGAACGTTGTCGAGCGTAAGATTCACTTGACCGGATTTCAAGTCGATGGTCACCCGGCGGAAACGGCCTTCATCTCGGGGAGACTTGACGATGACCTCGGCCCCTGGCAGGAGACGAAAAATATTTTGTGGATCAAATTGCAGCTTCATCGGTCCGGCACTGGATGTTTTGGCCGAGCTCCCCGTGGGATAAGGTTTTGACAAGTCGGGTGAGCTCCACTCCCCTTTACCGGCCATTTTGATCATTGCCCCTGATTTGAACTCCAAGACACTAAAGTCCTGAAAGTCCTGGCCATAGGAGAGGCTCCCCGACGAAATGACAAAGAGCATGCTCAGAATAAATAGGCCTCCCGTACAGGAGGCCTTTGAGAAAGGAGAACGAATTTTAGTCATGTGTTAACGATTAAAAACGACTAGAAGGAATACGTCGCACCGATTTTCGCATATACATCCCAATAATTTGCAATGCCCAAATCACTATCGAGACCTAAATATGTATCCCATCTTTCATAGGGGCGGAAATTCACCTGGACACCCACAGTCGTATAATTGTTATTTAGGTTAGTAGTCGGTACAGCTCCAGGGGCTGGAGTGAAAACAGAATTAGGTAATTGGTCATCCTGCACGAGCCATGTATTACTCACCTTGCCTCCTAATGTCCACCTTTCATCGACTGTGTACGAAGCCCGGATAGTAGACATAATATTTTGATTATGAAGGTTAAAGGAAGGAGTGATAGGCATGGACTCGTAATATTCCATCGAATAGTTATAAGCCACTGTCGCAGCAAAATTCCAATTTCCCCAACCGTGGGAAACCCCGACAAAGGGGCTCACCCCGAAGGCCGTGCGATCCAATGAAGTCGTCGATGTCACCGGAGGTAATCCGGACAGGGCACTGCTGAATGTTAATGTCTGATCAATCCACATGTACGTCAAGGATGTGCCAGCCAGGAACCAATCACCAAATTTTTTAGAGGAATAGAGCGAGATGGAATTTGCATAATAATCGTCTTCAGCTTTCTGGTTGACATTAGGAGCGAGTGCAGGAGAAGGCAGGAGACTTGTGCCCCCTCGGTAATTGAACGTATACATCAAACCCACGATCCATCCGTCCATGATGTCCATATCGACGCCGATATCAGTGATATTCTCATTATTATCATAACCGAAAGCACTGCTGTCCGAGGAGTAACGATATCCGGTCTGTGCAAAAATAACAGGATCCTTGATTCCCAATGCTTTGGATTGTTTGGCAGAACTGGCACTGAACTCAGCACGGCTATTAGCAGATTTCGCATTATTGACAGGACCATAGTTTGGATTAGCCGAATCTGTTGCTGATTGAGCACTGGCTGTTTTATTCGCCTCTGAAACCGATGATGAGGATGAAGAGGAGGATGAAGAGGAGGATGAAGAGGAGGATGAAGAGGAGGATGAAGAGGAGTTGGACTGGTAAGCTTGGAGCTGAAGGCTCCCGATGAAAGCCATACAAAATAGTGTAAACGAAATTTTATTTATCATTACTGTATATCTCCTTTTGGGTTGATGGAGCAAATATAATGCCGCATTTTTGAAAGGATTCAATACAAAAGATTGTCTGACCCTTAAAAAATGTGTATTCAGGTTCTCAAAATCCATGAAGTCAAAAATCAAATCGTATCAGCTCTATCAATTGATTTGTTTCCTGATCCTTTTTTTACTTTTTTTTACGGGAATACTCAAAAACCTTTTTCAATCAATGGAATTAAGGTTATTTGACCTGAAATCTCATGCCCTCTATCGCATCGAACAGATCATTCATCCGTCTTCCCCGCCCCCTATCACTTTTGTCGCCATCGACCAATACTCGGTCGATCCATCACAGAATCCTGACACGGATCGATGGAATGCCGGTGGATGGCTCACCCGGCGTTATTATGGCGAGGCCCTAAAACAATTTGCACTTGCGTGGCACCCAAAGGTCATCGGTTACGATATTATTTTTCAAAATTACCGTTCCTCCGACGAAAGCAAATTGCTCGGGCAATATTTTGAAAAGACCTATTCCCCCCCGGCAAACAAACCTGAATCCTTTGCCGCTCTACTTGCTACGCCGGGATTCCCGATTGATCCGCTGATCCGGACTGTCGAAGTGGAAGGGCTGAACAAGTTTGCCAATCTCCTCTGGGACGTGACCGATTCGTCTCCCGGTATGAAAATAATCTGGGCATTTAATTTTGACTACAAAAAGTTCTCTGGCGGAAAAAACCTCCGTTTGGATGATCACAAAGAACCGGCGAAAAACAGTATCTCCTCCCATTTGAATCTTTTAAATGAACACTCACTTAAAGCACCCCCCGGGTTTAAGTTACCCGCCAGAGCGTTGATCCCTGACGGAGTCAACCTCCCCCCATCCTCGCTGAGCACAGCACCTGTCCATCTTGCGCCGATTAATGTTTTTCCAGATGTCGATGGAGTCATCCGTCGGGTGCCGCTGTTTATTCCCTATGAGGACAATGGTAATATCCGGTATTGTCCGAGTCTATCCATGCAGCTCCTATTGGATTTTCTCGGGGGGGCGGAGAAAATCGAGAGAATGGATATCGACTGGAATCACCAAATCCTGATTCATGTCAAAGACGGGCGGCGTTACCAGATTCCTATCGATGAAAAAGGGTGCCTCCAGCTTAACCCCACGCGTAAACTCCGCGATTTTAATATTGTTTCTTATTTTGACACCATCCGCTTTGGTCCGGTAGAGACATCCGGCTCCGCACCCGCTGGGCTTTCTCCCCGAGCTTGGGAAACACAAAAGCAAATTGCCGCAGGACTTAAATCCCGCCTTCAAGATAAAGCTCTCATTATCGGCACCTCATTTACCGGGGCTGGTGATGTGGTTTCCACTTCCCTGGACAAGAATACCCCCGGTGCCTACATTCACATGCTCGCCTTTGCGAATATCTTGGATAAAGAATGCCTGCCTCCCCCGATGACTCCGGGACAAACAGCGATACTCTTGGCTATCATTACTGTCCTCTTTTGCACGATGACATTTTTCCTGAGACAAACGGTATGGTTGGCCGGGTCGGTCGTTGTCTTTTTTGGATACGTATTTTTGAGTTTCCTCGCCCAATTAACTCAATCAGCTATCCTTCCCATCTTTATCCCCTGTCTGATGATGGGCGTGCAAATTGCTTCCGCCGCCGCCATAAATTATTTCACCGAGTCGAGGGAACGCCGCCGTGTACGTTCCCTTTTCTCCACAATGGTGTCCCCTTCCCTGCTCGAATATTTGGAAGAACACCATGCCGAGGCACTTGCAGGCAAACAATGTGAGGTGACAGTTATGTTCTCTGATGTGGCCGGATTCACCACCATTTCCGAAAAACTCAATGTGGACCAGCTCCGTGGTCTTTTCCTTGATTACCTTTCACCCATGACTGGGACGATCCTCGCCAGCGGTGGCATGGTCGATAAATACATTGGTGACGCCATTATGGCTGTCTGGGGAGTTCCTCTCCACTTGGATAACCATGCCGTGGCTGCTTGCCGTGGCGCACTTGCACAACAAAAGCAAATTGCCGCGCTCAGGGAGCAAATTGCGCGGGATTACGGGGTCGAAATCGAAGTGCGCATGGGGATAAATTCCGGAACAGTCTCCGCCGGGAATATGGGTTCACACCAACGCCAGCAATATACTGTCATGGGTGATTGCGTCAACCAAGCCGCCCGGTTAGAGCCGATCAATAAGGATTATGGAACCTGGATAGTGATCGGTGAAAACACTTATAACCTCGTGAAAGACCACTTTTTCACCCGTTGTCTCGATAAAATAGTGGTTAAAGGAAAAACCACTGCCGTTACGATTCATGAACTCGTCGCAGAGAATACTACCGGGTCAGCACCGGAATGGCTCGGAGTCTATGAATCGGCCATGCAAGCTTTCTGGCGGCGCGACTGGGATCAGGCCATTACACTTTGGGCCGATGTGAGCAAATGCCGACGAAATGAAGACGAAGCTTCCATTTATCTGACCAGACGGGCTTTGCTTTATCAGGAAACCCCACCCCCTGAAAATTGGCAGGGTGAATTCTGGAAAAAATCCAAGGAATAAAGTCTCTCTCTTGGCCTTCAAGGATCTATCGGTCGGATCATTTTTTAGGATCGATCTTTAATGAAAAGACTCCCTTCCTACAGGTAAGCCGAGCAGGACAATCAAAAAGATCCGTAAGATGGGTGGAGTTCAGAACAGTACGGATAGGACCACTGGACAAATTGCGTCCGTTTTTGAGCAGGAGGCAATGAGTGATCTCGGGGATAATCTCCTCGACATGGTGTGTGACAAAAAGCAGGGCCGGGCCCTTTGGGGTTTTGATCAATCGCCTGATAAAATCCAGAAAATTCTGGCGTGCTAAAGGATCAAGACCCGCACAGGGTTCATCCAAAATCAGGAGGGCTGGCTCGGCCATGAGCGCACGGGCGATCAAAACCCTTTGTCTTTCACCTTGTGACAAATACAGCCAAGGGCGGTTTTCCAGATAAGTGCATTCCACTTGGGCGAGTATTTTACGGGCTCTTGCCTTATCCGCCCGGCTCGGGGTACCCCAATAATCAATCATGGCGTATTTTCCGCTCACCACGGAATCGATGGCGGGTTCGGAATTCTCCATGAGTTGACGTATTGAAGAGCTGACTATTCCGATTTTCTTGCGTAATTCGCGCCAATCCGTTTGTCCGTATTGATTATTAAAGACGGATATTTCACCATCTGTCGGAGGCATGTAACCGGCAAGGGAACTCAAGAGGGAGGTTTTTCCTGAGCCATTTGGCCCAAAGATGACCCACTGCTCACCCGGTTTGATTTTAAGATTGAGGGAATCCAGAATCGTGATATCCCCACGGCAAATGCAAAGGTTGATTAATTCTAAGATAGGACGCGAGTTATTCCGGCTGGACATGGACTCGGGCTTTCTTTCCATTACAAACGTGCAGGGTCTTTAAAAGGACAGAACAAAGAGATGATGCCATGCGGTTACACTTGGTACCATGACGAACGGCGTGCGCTGATATTTTCTTTTCGATAGCGACAAAGTTAATCAGTTTCCCTTTTTTATCACAGACAGGTGAGATCCTGATGTGTGCCCAGTACTTTTCACCATTCTTGTGGTAATTCAGAATATCAACACAACATTCTTTTTTCTTTTCCATTGCGTGATGAAGGGATTTAATCGTTTCCGGATTCGTATCTTCCCCCTGAAGCAATTTGCCGGGTTTTGTATTTTTGATTTCATCGAGCGAGTAACCACACATTTTAGTAAAAGCAGGATTTATCCATTTGACCTTACATCCCGCGTCTGCGACGACGACAGCAAGGTCGGATGATTCAGCCATTGAATAAAAAATTTTCTCGAGGTGTGCTTTGCTCATATAGTTAACATACAACATTTTCCAGTATTACTATTTTGTCAAGTATAATATAAGTAATCATATGAAAAAGGTTGGGAATTTTGGGCTTTGGCTTTTTTCTTCTCCTTTTGCCCGGGGTTTGTCAAATTCTCTTCTTATATGAGCCAATCCCCCTCCCTTGCCTATACGACCTTGGTGCAAAAATGCAATGAATTGACTTTTATCCACTCGGCAAACAGCGCCCTGCACTGGGATCAGGAAACCTACATGCCCCCGAAGGCCCTTGATTACCGTTCCCGCCAATTGGCATTTTTGAGTGGTTGGGCTCATAAAGAGTTTACCTCCGTCACAACCGGAAATCTCATTTCTGAATGTGAACAAGCCGGTTTTTCCCCGGACTCTGTGGAAGGGGTGAATACCCGTCAATTACGACATTCATACAATAAACAGACGAAAATCCCCTCCTCCCTTGTCGAAGAAATGTCACAAGCCAGTACTCTGGCCCGCTCAGCTTGGGTGGATGCCCGGGCTAAGCGGGACTTTGCTCTATTCCTGCCCCATCTGGGAAAACTCATTACCTTGAGCCAAAAGATGGCCGATTACCTAGGGACAGGCTCCTGCCGTTATGACACGCTCATGGATGAATATGAGGAGGGTGAATCCGCCGCCCGCCTGCGGAGTGTTTTTGCAGAGTTCAGGAAAGAAGTGAGTGCTTTTTTACCGGAAGCCTTTGAATTGTCGAAGTCCATCCCGGGCAATTTGCTCGAGGGCTATTACCCGATCGAGGCGCAACAGAAATTTAACCGTGATGTCGCCGCAGCCATCGGCTTTGATTTTGAAGCTGGACGGATCGATACCACGGCCCACCCGTTTTGTACGGAGCTCGGGCCCCGCGACTGTCGCCTGACCACACGTTATGATGAGAGGAATTTCTTATCGTCCTTGTACGGGGTTCTCCACGAGGCTGGGCACGGCCTCTATAACCTCGGGTTACCCGAGGAACAATACGGACTGCCCGCCGGCACTTATTCCTCACTCGGTATCCACGAGTCCCAGTCACGCCTCTGGGAGAACCACATCGGGCGCACACGGGAATTCTGGTCACTGTGGCATGAAAAGGCCGTTCATTATTTTCCGGAATTAAAAAGGCATTCACCCGATCAAATTGCGCGGTTTGTAAACCGTTCAGAGCCGAGCTTTATCCGGGTGGAAGCGGATGAGCTGACCTATGACCTCCATATTATTTTAAGATTCGAAATTGAATACCGTTTGATCGAAGGTGACTTAAAAGCTCAGGATTTACCGGCATTCTGGAATAACGAATTTGAAAAGAGTTTCGGGCTAAAAGTGCCGGATGATTCGCAGGGCTGCCTGCAAGATATCCATTGGAGCATGGGAGGATTCGGTTATTTTCCGACATATACCCTCGGGAATATGAATGCCGCCCAGCTCATGCGTAAAGCCCACCTCGATCATCCCCATCTGAATGAAGAACTCGCCCGTGGAAGATATACCCCTCTTCTTGACTGGTTACGTACACATATTCATTCCAAGGGAAAAAGGTTCAGCCCACAGGAGCTCATGAAATCTGCCACGGGTGAAGCCACAAATCCCCATTACCACATCACGCGCCTCAAGAAGAAACTCGATCTCTTGAAGTAACCGCCTAACAAATCGCCAGTGGTTTGCGCTCCCACGTTTTGCCATTACTCCGGATACTCTGCCAGCTTGAACGGTCATTCATCGAGACCCATCGGCGTTCTTCCGTGCGATAGTGCCAGTCCTTGTCGACGAGATAATGGATCTGACGCCCGGGGCATTCCACAATATTACATATCTCGGAGACGTGATGATTTTGGATGTCCGTATCGTTACGTTTTTCCTTGGCCATTTCCGAGTAGATGGCATTCAAAAGCCTCAGTCCAGATTCCACCTTTTGATTCAGGGGTTTTACATGGAGGCCGATCCTGATGGCTTCGCGTGCTGTGATGGGATAGGAGTGGGAAGGATAACCTTCGTTGAGTTCCTTGCTAATATGGTTAATCCGCTTGGAGTCACGCAGATGGTAACTCAGGAGCTCCTTACACACACGGATCGACAATGAGCTTGAACGGTCCAGTGCCCCGATGACAAGGGGGTGGAGATATTTGTAAACCTCGGGGAAAGGGTTTTCCTTGGTGGACTGCTGTTTCCACAAGCGCAAAATGCGGGAGACCTCATCCTGACTCACAGAAACAAGATAATTATTATGGTCAACCGGTGAAAGGTCGTGCTTGAGGGAACTGTCCACTGCCGTCAGATATGATGTCGGACCCATTTGGATTTCATTTGAACCAAGCGCGACCATGGTAGCCGCCGATGCACATTCAAACGGGGCCAAGAGAATGATTTTCTCGTAGTGTGTCCGTAAAAGATGGACCAGTCGCAGGGCTGCCTCGGGATTCCCCCCATTTGACTTCAAGAAAAGGGCGAGGGTCTTACCCCGGGGCATGTCTTCCAAGAGATGTGAAAAAACAATAATATCATTATGGCAGATAGATCCCCCCGAACTCGTCCAGTAGGAGATAAAAGGCATTTCGAGCTCCTCCGCAAGTTGGCGAAAGACTTTCTGGGTTTGATCTACTGTGGAGATATAATAATCCTGCTCAATGGGAGGCGAGAGTACCGGTGATTTTGAGGGATTTTTTTTGCTTTCAATTTTTGCCATGAGTGGATCATGGATGAATCCAGTCAATAAGTCATCTGAAAATCATCGGAGGGGATGTATAACTCCGGAGTCATTCAGGGGATATACAGGTGGTTTTTATAAGCCCGGGATAGAGAGGATATTTCAGCCTCCCCCCCTATCCCGGCAATTTGCCCATGCTGGTTAAACGCGATATCGTTTTGATTTAAACGGGCGTGTGGGTTTCTTCTGCCTTGTATGTACCGGGGAAAGCCACACGGTTGCCATCTTTCACAAAAGGAATATCAAAAGCCCATGGTTTTGTTCCTTCGGCATTCATGATGACCTCCGATGAATATTGGGGAAGATAAACCCTACGCATTTTGCTCGTGCGGTTAAACCCACTACGATGGAAAAGCTTACTGGAGAATGCGACCACACTGCCGGCAGGACAAACCACAGGGATTCCAGGGTCATCACCGAAATATCCTACCAAGTCATTGCTTCCTTCTTCTTGGACGTGTTTAACGAGATCTCTGGATCCGGCCCTGCTGTAAGGTAGGACGTAAACGGTTCCATTTTCTTCATTCACATCATCCAAAGGACACCAGCAAGTCAGATAATCCTTGTGATCATGACCGAGATAACCCGAATCTTGATGCCAAGAAAATTTCGAACCTTTTTCAGCGGCTTTAATGACATATTGTTCATGGAAAAGATACACGTTTTCACCCAGTGTCGATGTGCTGACGTCATACATCAGGTCGCTAAAAAGGAAATCGGTGAGTATCTGGCTTTTCCTGTGTTGGTTATACACAAAATACCGGCTATTGCGGTGGTTAAGTCCGATGGTGTCGGTTTTTTTCTCATCCATTTCCTGATGAATCAGGGAAATATAACGGTCTGTTTCATCGCGTAATCCTTCTAACTGTTCTTTACTCATGACAGCTTCGAGGATCATATATCCTTCCTCGTGGAACTGGCGGAGTTGTTCGGCTGATACGATTGACATAAGGGATCCTTTTTAATGGGTTAATGTTTTTAGGATGGAAACAGTCTTAATTGAATCAGGAGATTATTTCCTTCACATCCTCACCAACTTATAGCACTTTATCACCATCGTCACATGAAGCTTAAAAAATTCACCTATAACGAGGCCGGGGTCGATCCTAAACTCCGTTTCCATGCGTCCATGGTGACTCTGGAAAATGAGGATTTTGCGCCGCATACACATGAATACTCAGAATTAGTCATTACCCTGTCAGGTACCGGAGATCATACGATTAACTCCGTCCGTTCCGTAATCCAGCCCGGGGATATCTTTGTTTTTAACGGGAATAATCACCACAGTTTTGAAAATACTCACCAGCTTACTTTGGTCAATATCTCGTACGACCCCCGCATTTACCTGCGCCATACGGCGGATCTCCGCAAGCTCAGTGGATTCCACGCTCTTTTCCTGATCGAACCCCACTACAGGGCCAAACAAAATTTCCGCAGTCACCTACGATTAACCGCCAAAGATCTCGTTCTTACTCGGGAGATAGCCACCAGCCTCATTAAGGAAGACCATGAACGATTCCCCGGTTTTCAAACAATGATCCAATCGACTTTCCTCCAATTGGTGGCTTTCCTTTCCAGGAAATACGTCCAAAGCTCTCCCCTCCCCTTAAAAAACTCCATTCAAAGGTTAGCCTCCGCCGTTGCTTCTATAGAGAATAAATATTCAGAAATAATCACACTGGAGCAACTTGCCCGGCTCTCCCACCTTTCAAAAAACCAATTCCTCCGTGTCTTCCAAGAAACTTATCACACGACACCGATGAATTATCTTAATGACCTCAGGATTTCAAAAACCTGTGAAGCCCTCAGACATTCCAGTGAAAAGATCACACAGATAGCCTTGGATAATGGATTCTCTGATAGCAATTATTTCTCCCGCATTTTCCGAAAAAAAATGGGTATTACCCCGAAGGAATACAAAAATAGGGTGTGAGTACAGCCCCCCAGTGGAGTCTGTGATTTTAGTACAGCTTGCTTTATCTAGAATTCCGGACTCTTACCGGGATCTGCTTCAGGCTCTTCTTCGGTGAGTTTCAGAAAGATTTCTTCGAGTGCCTGTTGGTGGTGGCTACCGTCGGGGTTACGCATATCGGTGGGATGGGCACAGGCGATTAATTTCCCTTTGTGAATAATGCCGACTCGGTCGGCAAGTTCCTCAGCGAGATTGAGCTGGTGGGAGGAGAGGAATACGGTCATCCCTTCACGGGACCTTTGTTTAAGAATGTCTTTAACGAGCTTTGCATGCTTAGGATCGAGGCCGACCATGGGTTCATCAATAATAAACACCTCGGGTCGGTGAAGGAGGGCGGCGGCGATGGCCACCCTCTGGCGGGTCCCATGGGAAAGGTGCTCGATTAATGAGTCGCGGTACTCGCCCAGATTCAGATAATCGATCAAATGGGTGGTATCTTGTTGGACTTCGGAGCGTGGCATTTCAAAAAGGTCCCCGACAAAATCAAAGAATTCACGAGGCGTGAGTTTCTCATAGAGGAAGGGGAAATCCGGGACGTAGCTCAAGATTCTTTTGGCTTCCACAGGTTTTTCCTGGATATTCATTCCTCCCAAAAAGACTTGTCCATCGGTGGGTTTAAGGAGTCCCACCATCATTTTTATTGTTGTGGTTTTCCCGGCGGCATTCGGGCCCAAGACCACAAAGAATTCCCCTTTGGGGATATCCACGGACAATTGATCGACGGCCACGAGATCGCCAAATTTTTTGGTAACATTATCCAGTCGGATCATGAGGATATCAGTCTTTTTTCTTTTTCTTCTTTTTCATGCGAAAGAGATTATTAAAAGTTTTTTTGAAATTATCCTTGAGCGTGAGGTATTCCTGTCGCAATTCCCCTCCATTTCTAATGGCTTTAAGTACACCCGCTAAAGAAAAATCGTCCACCTCCAAAATCGTATAGGCGGTACCGATCGCCTCGGCATGGTGCGCATCACTGGAGGATGTCATAGGATAACCATGAGTCTTCGCGTAGTCAAATGCTGCTCGGTTATACCTTTTCATGGTTGTCGCCGCATTAAAAACCTCAAGAGCGTCAAATTTGATTTTCCCCAGGACCTCCTCACGGATACCCGCGCGGAAAAGATCGTAAGGATGGGGAGGAATGGCAAGCCCGCCTTTGCGGCGGATGAGTTCGGCGACCTCTTTGGCAGGAGACATGCGTAAATCCGGCAATGTAATCCCCAAAGCCAGTAAATGCCCCTCGGCAGTGGTGACCTCTTGCCCCGGAATAATCAGGAAATCATCGACCGGTAATCCGTCCGCACGCATGAGGCCATTTTGTAAAAAGTAATCGACACATTCGCAGGTATTATGATCCGTGATCGCAAAACCATTCAAGCCGCGTTGTTTGGCTACTTTGATCAGATCTTCGGGTTCAGCAACACCATCCGCTGAAAAGCGCGAATGACAATGGAGGTCAAATTTAAGTTTCATTTGACTTTCACGTCCTTGATTTCAAGGTAAGTTTTTGATTTTGAACTCGAGCGCCCAGGCGAAAATGCCGAGACCTGCATCTCTTTAATGACCCACGCATTACCGACTTTTTGAACCCCATTAACCTCGACACGTTTGATGAGCAAGCCGTTTTTGTCCATCGCATCGACTTTGATCAGGGCGAAATACTGGCTAGATATCCAAAACCGTACCTTCTCATAACCGCTTTGTCCCGCGGGGGCATCGACTTCGTACACATAAGCTGGCAAGGTCTTGACATTGTCCGTCCCGATTTCCCGGATGTCAGGCCAGTTAAGGAAACTTAATGCTAAATCCTCAAAAGAAATGTCTGTATCCAGAATGGACTGTTTTTGATCCTTGGGACTCACCACTTTCAGGTTTTTGCCTTTGCCATCACCTTTTTTTATTGACGTGTTTGAACTGGAAAAAATGATCTCCACAGAAAGATTTGCTTCTGGGACCAGAAGCAGGATTTCCCGGTCTTTGGTCTGCATCTCGATCGGGTAAGTCTTTGAGGGGGTGCGGAGAACCCCCTGCATGGTCGCATTAGACATGGAAAAATTCTTCCATACCCGTGCCATCACAAATTCCAAGGAGGGTAATGACTCCTGTTTATTCTGGGTGAAACCCGCCACAGACGACATAAAAAAGATTGCTATAAAAGAGAGTTTGCGCATAACAGGCGTTTACCTTTAACAAGCCTAATCATTAAAGCGAGTTCGAAATGGATCAATATTTATTATATAATATTAACGTAAAATTAGCCCACCCGCTCCTTGACTATTTTTTTGTGACTATCTCGGATTTGGATGTCTTTTATTTTCTGATAGTTTTAGCGGTTTTATCCGTCTTTATCTGGGGAAAAGTACGTGGCCGCATTTTTTTATTCATGATGTTAATGTGTTTGGTGATCGGGGATTCGGGCATTGGTTGGGCCATCAAACGCCATACAAACCGTCCGAGACCCCATGAAGCCGTGGAGTGGGTGCAGTCCCGCCATCTGGAGAGCCGTCCTTTCCAGATCGGCCCACTGAAGATCCCGACCACCCTCCACTACAAAACCGAACCGGCTCATGTGACCAATAACCCGCGGGGCCGCTCCATGCCGTCGGGCCACGTACTCAATAATGTCGCACTAGCCATTCTGGTCACGATTTATTATAGGCGTTTGTCTTTGGTGGCTTGGGTGTGGGCTTTTCTGATCGCGTGGTCAAGAATTTATACCGGCTCCCATTACGCTAGTGATTGTGCTGTTTCCTTTGGGCTTGCGATTCTGTACACGCCTGCCATCGTTTTCGGTCTCGATTGGCTCTGGCGGAATATCCGTTTGCCCCTACTGGATAAATGGCGTCAAAAAATCCCCAGCCTCGTCAATCCAGATTCCAAAAAGCAAGCCAAATGACTGAATCAAACCATCCTGAAATTTCAATTATTGTTCCGATCTTTAATGAGGAGGAAAACCTTCCTGAACTCACCGCGCAAATCGTGAAGGGGATCGAACCCCTCCAGACATCCTATGAGATTTTACTCGTCGATGACGGGAGCACCGACGGGAGCTTGGCCATTCTGGATACCTTAAAAAGCCAATATCCCACCCTGAGCGTGTTGCAATTTACGCGGAATGCCGGACAAAGTGCCGCTCTCCATGCGGGGTTAAATAAAGCCCGTGGCAATTTGCTCGTGTCCCTGGATGGGGACCTCCAAAATGATCCCGATGATATCCCGCGTTTGGTCGGATTATTAAAAGATTTTGATCTCGTCTGTGGTTACCGCGCAAAACGCAAAGACACCACGGCCAAACGGATCGCCTCAAGGATCGCAAATTTTGTCCGCTCCCGATTTGTCGGCGACGGGGTCCGGGACACAGGATGCACGCTAAAGGCTTACCGTAAAGAAGTCGTGACCGCACTCCCCCTTTTCCGAGGAATGCACCGTTTTATCCCGGCCTTGATCAAAGGGGCCGGATTCACCGTGACCGAGGTCGCGGTCAACCACCGCCCCCGCATCCACGGGGTCAGCAAATACAGTGTGGCAGGCCGTGCATGGAAAGCCACCATGGACATGTTCGGCGTGCGCTGGCTCAATAGTCGTCTGTGCCCCTATAAAATCAAAAACTAAATATCAGGCTGAATATGGATATGTTGAATTCCGAAATCCTTAAAGTAACCATCCCTTTCATTAATAAGGATTTTATCGTCACGGGATGGAAAGTCATCGGGTTGAGCGGTGCTCTGGTATTTGCTGGGCGCTGGTTTGTCCAGTTATGGGTGTCTCATCACGCCAAAAAACCGACGATCCCCAGACTTTTCTGGGTCATGAGCTTATGCGGGAGTATTTTGTGTCTGAGTTATTTTATCTTTGGTAAAAATGACTCGGTCGGCATCATTAATAACCTCTTCCCCACCTTTATCGCCGCTTATAATCTCTACCTCGACATCACACACCACAGGGCGACTCAGGTGCCCCCCATTACTGGCGACGATACACCTGGATAACCACGAGCTTACTCTTGGCGAAGTTAAACCCACTCACTGTCTTCACATATTTTAGGCCGGGAAGCCCCGCCAGCTCAGGGATGGGCTCATACGCAGTCGGATAAAAAGGAACGGCCCCGGGCATCCCAGCTACACGTGCAAAAAAGGCTTCCTTGAGGAATTTTCCGACATTGATCTCGGCTGTCTGGACGACAATGAATACCTCGGGTTTATCTAGGGCAAATTGCTTCACCACGTCCATATCCGTCGTCATCTGCCAAATACGGTCCCCGTAGAAAACCAGTGAGGGCTCACGGAATTCATAAGCAATCGACGGGACTTTACGTGAATCGGCAAAAAGGTCCTGCATCTGGATTGCGGGACTGAGGGAACGTAAACTCCCCGACAACATAAAGAGGGCTCCGGCAAAGGCAAAAAGTGTCACGGCCAGTTGGGAAATTTTCATACTCGAACGCGTCTGGTCCATCAACAGGATCAAACACCCGAGGACACACCCACCGTAAACCATCACCAGCAGGAATGTTTGGGCAAAACCGTCCACCTTAAAAATGACTAGACTCGCGATGAGGAAAATCACGAGGAAAAAATAGATGCTCGAAATAATCTTATAAATCTTCCTAGCCCATTTTTCGTCTGACATCAGGCGAAATTCACTCAAGACCAGCCCGAGCAACATAAAAAA
>JAWXBN010000035.1 GCA_034440155.1 Verrucomicrobiota bacterium
ATTTTATAGTAATCTTTAAATTCAATCATAATATTTAGAACATCCTTATGATATTCAAAGTTTTGAACTCGTCATCAAAAATCATACTCTTTTCTTTAATCATGCAAATGAACTGTGTCCAGGGGAACACAATGGATGATGCCCTCGCAGCCAATAAACTTGGAGTCAATGACTTATCCTTCAAAAAAGATGTCGCAGAATCCGACTATGTCCTAGAAAAAGTCCGCAGAACTCTCCAGCAACCCCTCTGGCTGCAGACTTATGCCTATGATTTGAATAACCGCATCCAACAAGCATCGGCCTTGGCGGAAATTGCAGATCTTTCATTCCGGGAAAGGGAGATCAATAGCAGATTGAGTATCCCCATCCCTCCAGTCAAAACGGCATCGACCATTCCCGAGGATGTCAAAAAACAAATCCCTCCAGAGTTGATCCCCCCTTTGGAAAGACTCCTTTCCACCTGTGACCGAGCTGCTGGACTCATCAATCAATCCATGCCGAGAAATAAAAAAGCCGTTCTCTCTTCCCTTTTTTTTGATTATCTGAATCCGTCTAAAGATAAGGATGGACTCGGATTTATCCGGCAGTCAGGACTGCAGTTGGACAAACTCGATACACTCTTAAAAAAACAAAAAGAGCTCGGGATACGGGATGATGAAACGATCCGTGATTATTTTGATGCATCAGAGGGTTATGATGAAGCCTCTTTCCGCGAAGGCGCGATTATGATCCTGGCTGATCTCGATAAAATCAAACAACTCCTTTGGAATCTCCCTGTAGATTATCAAAATGATTTTCATGTTAGTTTTCAAACCCCGCTCGGCAAAGTTTATCTGTCGGGAACAGGCTCTGAAACATATACCGATGATGCCTTCTTGATCATTGACCTCGGGGGTGACGACATCTACCTCAATAATGCCGGGGGAGCAAATTGCCTTAAGGGTTTACCTATCTCCGTAGTATTGGACCGGAGAGGCAATGACCTGTACCGGAGCAAATTGCCCGGGGTGCAGGGAGCGGGGATTTTTGGCCTCGGTGTCCTAGTGGATTTCGAAGGCAATGACACATTTGAATGTGGGAGTTGCGGGCAAGGTTTTGGATTTTTCGGTTTAGGAATCTTGGAATCTTGTATGGGGCAAAAACAAAGTTTCAAAGGAAAAACCCTGGTCCAAGGTGCCGGACTATTTGGTTCTGGCATCCTCCGCCAGGTCATGGAAGGAAATACGCGGTATGAGGCACTGTCTTACTCCCAAGGATTTGCCGGAGTAAAAGGATTTGGCCTCCTTGATGACCAACATGGAAATGATGAATATATCGCCCTTGGTGATAATGACGTCGGATGGATTCCCGGGCATAAATTCACCATGTCCCAAGGATTTTCCATTGGAATGCGACCCTGGTTCGGGGGAGGAATCGGGATTCTCAGGGATCTTTTCGGTAATGACACCTATAAAGCCGACGTTTATGGGCAAGGAGCCGGGTATTGGTACTCTACGGGCATCCTTTTTGATTCATCGGGCAATGATAAGTATGAATCGAAACAATACGCTCAAGGAGCTGGGATTCATCTCGCTTCAGGAGCATTGATTGATACACAAGGAAATGACCAATATACCTGCGGATCGATTTGCCAGGGTGGGGCCCATGATTATTCAGCGGGCATCCTGCGGGATGTCCGAGGAGATGACCTCTACAAGGCTGTTAGCACAGCCCAAGGGGCGGCAATCAATAACTCTGTAGCTTTCCTGATCGATCTTAAGGGTAATGATTCTTACTCGGGTGAATCCTTTTATGATACCCAAGGCTCGGGTCAAAACGGGGACAGGAGACAATACGGGGCCATTGCCGGCCTTTTTGATTTCACGGGTAATGACACTTATTCACAGGGATGGATCGACAATATGACCTGGCTCAAACCCTTTTATGGGGTCGGCATCGATACCCAGAAACCCTTCGACCAATATGCCTTGATGAGTAGAAAATCACCGCGTCCCCCTCTATCACAAATTTTCACAAAGAAACAAAAAACCTATTTTACGCCCTACCGTGAAATAGACTTTAACCATCCCACAGAAATTATTTTTGCTCGGGCAAATAGGAGCCCCTCAAATGAACAAGAAAAAGCAGAATCTAATGCGGCGGCAAAAGAACTCAAAGAGAATCCCTTAAAACACCTCCCCTATCTCATCAGTCGCATGGATTCAAAAAACATCATCCCCCGTATACTCGTGGAGCAAATGGTCGACCAAATCAAAGATGAGGCCATTCCGGCACTCACTACAGGGTTAGAGTCTGAAAATATCGATATAGTAAGAACATGCCTCTTTTACCTTGCGCGCTTGAATGGACAAACAGCCATCCCTCGAATCGTTAAGCTGGCCGAAAACCCGAAACTTGCCGGTAACTGTCTTTATACATTAGCTAATCTCAAAGCCCCGGCGGCTTACCCCTTTGCCATGAAATACAGCCACGATCCCCGGGAAAATGTCCGTATCCGCGCCGCCCAAGCCCTCGCTTACTGTCCTGAAATGGCAGCGACAAACCGTTTGGTTAAAATGTTAAACGATCCCTACTTTAGCGTCCGTTATGCTGCCCAAGAATCTCTGATCAAAAAAGGCCCTTCCATTCTCCCGACTCTCCTGAGAGGTGGCTTTGGTGCATCCCTTAATACACGCAGGCACATGAAGGAAATCCGGATCGTACTCGGTGAGAAGGACCTCATTCCAGAGACCTTGGAACTTTATCCTCCCGATGCAAAACTTCAGGAGGCTATTGGTAAAAAATTACTACAATCTCCCCAATGAGCATCAGCCCTGAATCATGCCTTTAAGAAGCCCCATACTTTAGCCCCCTGTATAAACATCGTATGAAGTAAAAAGTGATGAACGAGAGTCTGTACCCAGTAATCATTTTATCACCAAGGGTGAATCTACTTATCACGACCCTGATTTTCTGTTGGAACAAATTGTTTATAACCAAACTTGGTTATGAGACCAAACGCCCTATCAAAGCTTGACAAAAGCTTACTTTGCCTTGTTATTTAGGGAGTTATGAGACATTTCATGTTTTTATCGGCAGTATTCCTTTTATCTGGGTTCTTTGTCATTGCACAAACGACGACCAATAAACCTACTCCTGCATCATCTTCCTCTGCCGCCAGTAGTACTTCAAAACCAAATGAAGTCCCACCTTTGGATACCAATGGCGACGGCAAAATCAGCCAAGAAGAATTTAATAATCATCATGCTGCAAAAACTTTTAATCGTTATGACGTCAATCAGGACGGTAAAGTCACTAAGAACGAAGTTCAACAGGTCAATGCTCAAGACAGTAAAAACAATGTTTCAGGCAAGGTCGCCATTAAACATCCCAAAGCAGATACCAATAATGACGGAGCAGTGACCATGGATGAAATGAATAAAACTGTCCAGCAAAGCCCTGAAGTCAAAACCATTTTCCAAGGAATTAATCATCCTCCTCAAAATAGCTGGGTTAACCAGTCCGAATATGACAGTTGGGCCGGGGATGAATCTAATAACCCCGGTGGAAGCGGGATGAATGTCATGTCCATTTCATTCTAACCCAATCAGGAATACAACTTATGAAAAAAAACCTCTTCATCACACTCATTGCGGTAAGTGCACTGTCTAGCTCGATCCCATCCGCCCTCTCAGCTGATGAGACACAAAATTCTAAATCAACAAAAGCCTCAATTACTTTTGAACAGGCTGACACAAATAAAGACGGTAAGATCACTAAAAGTGAGGCCGATGCCGTCGAAGATCAGAATGCCCCGATTGTAAAGTTTTTCTGGGAAATAGATAAGAATGAAGATAGCTCATTAACCAAAGATGAATTTAATTACTGGACAAAAGTCGAAGGTAACCGTTATCCAGGAATACTTCTTTTCAAGGTTATGTTCTAGCCCTGTGTCTCCCATACTTCTTCAAAAAAAAGGGTTCCCCGACGGGACCCTTTTTTATTACCACCCCCTCATGACTCACTCTTTTAATGCCACTTTCTAGGGGACTGTGCACCAGTACAATCAGTGAATACCCTCGCAAACGACTGGTTCTTATTTACCCCACATTCCGTATCACGTTTTACCCATGATTAATGATACTGCCTTTAGCAGCAAAAATACTCTCCCATGACTCATACACTTGACGCACATTTTCTGGCTTTGAACCGGCATCAAATGAACAATGGGCAAAACATCCCCCCTTTTTCCAAAGATGTTTATGGACTTTCCTGACAGCCTCATCAATTTGTTCTTTTGTGCCATTGACTAAGAGATTTTGACGGTCGATCTCTCCCCAGAATGTGATTTTACCAGCAAATTGCTCTAATTTCTCAAAAGGCATACAGAAAATCTGTGAGTTAATGGCATCCACCCCGACCTCGATTAATTCTGGTAGGATATCTAAGATATATCCGTCTGAGTGCATGAATACTTTCTTTCCTGCACTATGGGCAATTTGCACAAAGTCGCGGTACATGGGCTTAAAGTAACGTCTCCATAAAGCCGGGGAAACCAAAAGGGAAATCTGGGAACCCCAGTCATCGAAGAAGAATACCCCATCCACATCCGTTTTGGCCCATAACGAAATATATTCACAATGGAAATCGTGCATCTTTTTCATGAAGTCGATTAATTCATCACACGGATCCATCAGATCCATGTACAAGTCTGCTGTACCCCTGATGAATTGGAGTTGTTCAAAAGGCCGTGGAGCATGTCCGTATATGACAAAACGATCAGTTCCAGCACACTGCCGGTTCACCGCATCACGGTCAATCGTCAACCATTCCGTTGGAATCCTTATTTTACCCAGATCAGTCGACCAATCTTTAACGGGTGGATTTTTGACCTCTCCAATGAGGCCCCTATTAATATTCTCAAAAACGCATCCCCACGTATCTGTAAATTGCCCAATTTCATAAGGATCCCCTTTGGTCTTTAATGGAGTTTTAAATTGGGGATCAACGGTGAACATATCCTTCGGAAAATCACGTTCCAACTCTTCAAAAACTTCCGGATATTTCCATTTATTTAATGGTAAGTCCCACATATCGCGTGGTGCACGAATGGGGTTTTCAAAATTCAGGGTTTGATGGACGATTTCACGGGGCGTAGGCATAAGGATGTTTTGGTTGGTTGGTTTTGAGTTATTTTTCTTGCACTCTATAGGCAGCTTACCCGTTTTTCTGATTATCACTTCCAAGAGCTTCCGTTTTTTGTATATAATCTTCGGATAATCATGGTATTCTTTCGCCCTAAAAATTTACTGAGTGGATTCCACTCTGAGGAACCAGACCCGAGTCTGCCTCTCCTCACCCATGTCGGTGAACAGTGGGCTCCCGTTGATTGGCTCGTAAATTGGCATAACCATAATTCATGGGAATTTTATCTCCAACTCGACGGAAAGACAGTTTGGGAAACCGAACAAGGAAAACAATATCCTCTCGATCCTGGAAGCTTCTTTGCGGCCGCACCCCGCGTAAAACACCGGATGCACCGCCCGGAAAAACGACATCATTACATATTTTGCGGCATAAAAATCCCTGATTTCCTCAAAATATCAGGTATTCCTGTCATGAATATATGGAAAAGTAATAGTTGTCTAACCTCGGATAATGCTCAGACACTTGCTGGTCCTTTCCGTCAAATGATCCGTGAAGTGTCCATGAATCTCCCCTTCAGAAGTGAGGGGATACGGTCATCGATCCTCTCCCTCATTCTGGAGGCTACCCGGCTCTTTTCTAACGATGGGATAAAACCCATGATTCCTCTCCACCATCGGGCGGTAGAATATGCCATGCATATCCTTGAAACCCAATATTCTGAAAAATGGCTTCTCAATGACCTTGCAAAACTTTGTGCCATTTCCCCAAATCATTTAGTCGAACTCTTCACTAAGGAACTCGGTGTTTCCCCGCACCAATACCTGATCCGGCAGCGGGTCAAAGCCGCCTCTGACCTCCTGAAGAAATCCGACCTCAGCATCACGCAAATCGCCTTGGAAACCGGTTTCTCCTCCAGCCAACATTTCGCCAAAGCCTTCCGTGATGCCACCGGTAAACAAGCCCGTGATTGTCGTGAAAAATAAAATGGCGGACGGGGTGAGATTTGAACTCACGGTAGGGTTACCCCTACGCCTGATTTCGAGTCAGGTGCCTTCAACCGCTCAGCCACCCGTCCGTATTGCAGCAAGTTGTTCCGAGAGATATATCCAGAGAACACGCAAATATTCAAAAAGAATTTAAAGACTCTTGATAATAAAGTGCATAGTAATCGGTATAAGACATACTTTCAACATGAAAAATGGACGTGCTGAGCTTTTTATCCTTTTGGGATATTCTTCTGGTCATCGACACACTTGATCCTGAGTGATTTGTTCTCCTTAACATGTTTTACGGCATCATCGTCCTTATGGTCATTCCAGACAAACGCATCAGCATTAAGATCAGGCACATACGATGACAGCACCCCCTTCCTGCGGTCTGAAAAATACTTATTTTGAAAATCAACCTACCGCGAGGAGACTTTTGGAGCGCCCATAAACTTCCTTAATCCGGTTCCTTAAAGGCCTGTTATCCTGAGTTTTTAAATCGGGGTCGAGAGCGATTAATTCCCCGGCCTTTTGACGGGCTAGATAAAGGATTTTTGCATCCTTAATCAAATCGGCAATTTCTAGCGGAGGCAGTCCACTTTGTTCTGTTCCAAAAATATTCCCAGGTCCACGGATCTGTAGGTCGGCTTCCGCGATTTTAAAACCGTCCACAGTCTCCTCCATGATTTTGAGGCGTTGATAACCTTCGAGGCTCTTGGCAGAACCGACCAGAATGCAGAATGAATGGTGTTCCCCTCGGCCAATGCGCCCGCGCAATTGATGAAGCTGGGCCAGTCCGAAGCGTTCGGCATTCTCGATTAACATCATATTTGCATTCGCCACATCCACTCCCACCTCAATGACCGTTGTACTCACGAGGATATGTGTCTGCCCGGCGCGGAATCCGCGCATGACCTCTTCTTTTTCCTCGGACTTGAGTTTCCCGTGCAGCAAGGAAAGGTTAAATCCGCTGAATACAACTTTGAGATTCTCAAATTCCTTGGTCACAGCCTTGAGTGGTAATTTGTCCGACTCTTCTACCAAGGGATAAACAATGTAAGCCTGTCGCCCTTTGGCCAAATGCTTTTTCATGAAATCAAATATTTCGGGAAGTTTATTATCTTTGCGAACGGCTGTTTTGATCACTCCACGATTCTTGGGCATCTCGTCGATCACGGACACGTCTAAGTCACCGTAGAGGGTTAATGACAAGGTCCGAGGAATCGGGGTCGCAGTCATGACAAGGACGTCGACTCCTTTGCCTTTGGATGTCAGCCGCGACCTTTGTAGAACCCCAAATTTATGTTGTTCATCAATCACCACCAGCCCGAGCTTTGGAAACTCCACGGAATCCTGAATCAAGGCGTGGGTGCCTATAACCAAGTCAGGATATTTTTTAGTTTCTCCCCCCACAAAAAGGTCATGTCCAGAATCCGTAAGTTTGAGGCTGGATTTCTTATTCGCCGTGCGTAATGCGACCTGTATGCCGAGGGGCTCGAACCATCTCCGGAAATTGATCGCGTGTTGTTCAGCCAAAATCTCCGTAGGCGCCATGAGTGCGGCCTGATAACCCGATTCAATCACCTGCAAGATGGTGTGGGCAGCCACCACAGTTTTCCCGGACCCCACATCACCTTGTAAGAGTCGGTGCATCGGATGGGGCTTTTTCAAGTCGGTGGTAATCTCCCTGATCACCTTTTCTTGTGCTTCCGTCAGGGAGAATGGCAGATTCCCGAGGAGTCTGGATGTCATGGCTCCGTTAAGTTCGTGGGCGATCCCGTTAGCGAGCATTGTTTTGGCGCGTTTCTGGGAAATGACGACTTGCATCAGGTAAAGTTCATCAAACGCGAGCCTTTCCCTTGCTTTGGATGCTTCGGCTAGGGATGAGGGAAAATGAACCTTCTGGACAGCCTCGCGGAGTTCAAACATATCAAGCTCCTTGATAAACCCAGAAGGATAAATCTCCTCGATGTCCCGTGCAAATTGCGCAAGTGTGCGGTGCATGAGTGTACGAATCAAACGCACGGGTAAGCCCTCTGATGCTGGGTAAACCGGGGTGATACGCCCGATATGGATGGATTCATCCTCATCCTTTTCGAGGACTTCAAAATCGGGGTGATCGACGGTTAACCGGTTTTTACTGTCGATTTTAATTTTTCCATAAAGGATAACATCATCACCCGTTTTAAAGAAGTTCTGGAAATACGGCACATTAAACCAGCGTGCGGCCACTGTTGTGCCAATGGCTTGGAGTGCTCGGCCCTCTTGGATAGTCACTTCAAAAATCGAACGGTAGGCTCCACGAAGTCGGATCAAACGCACCCCGAGGACTTTTCCGCGGAATGTAATGAATTCACCCGGTTTGATACTCTTCAAAGAGAGGAATTGGCTCCGGTCTTCATAACGCCTGGGAATATGATAGAGGAGCTGGCGGATGGTCGTGACATTGAGCTTTGCAAAAGACTTCGCCCGTTGCTCCCCCACCCCCTTCAAAAAATGTACAGGATCATCAAGGGGATGTGTATTATCGGGGTTGGTGCTCACGAATGGCTTTTATCTTCAGTTGAATCGTTTTCTCATCCCGAAAATGGTTCCATTCGGGAATAAATGCAATATCCAATCCCTGCAATTTGCCTAGGTCAAGGGTTTGGTCAAAACGAAAATAAATCGCATCAAAACTCTTTGATCCCTTTTTAAGCTGGAGCTTGAGGTGTTTTTTGTCCTTCCCGATAAATCTCGGTTCAGAGGCCAGCTGGATATTCCTCGCGATAAAAACAGGTTCAGGATGACTATTACCGAAAGGTTCCAGCTTCGCAAGGCAGTCCATGAATCCAGGGGTGATTTCATCAAAGGCGAGTTCCGCATCGATTTTTAACTTCGGGGCCAACATTTCCGCAGTAAGAACCCGGCTTGCGGCGAGGTCGAAGGCTTCCCGGAATTCCTCCAGACGCTCAAAAGTAATCGTGATCCCTGCGGCCATAGCATGGCCGCCGAATTTCGTCAGGATCGCCTGGCACTCCTCAAGGCACTCGACGAGATGAAATCCTTCAATACTACGGCCACTGCCCTTGCCCTGACCTCCCTTATCGAACCCAATGACGATGGTCGGCAAGTGGAACTCCCGTAATATCCGTGAAGCCACGATCCCGACCACACCGGCATGCCAATCAGGACGACCTAAAACTAAGGTATTTATCGAGGGATCATTAGAGTACATCTTGGCCGCATCCTCTTGAGCCTGGTGAAAGACCTCGAGTTCCACCGCTTGACGCTCGCGATTCATTTGATCCATCTCCACGGCCATCGTCCGTGCCTCCTCCAGACGGGTACAAAGCAGGAGGTTTAAACTTTCCATAGCACTTTCGAGCCGACCCATGGCATTTAGCCGGGGTCCGATCATAAATCCGATATGATAGGTCCCCACTGGCGCGTTGATTTTACAAACATCCTTTAATGCGACTAACCCTGGCCGTGGTGTCGTATCTAGTCTTTTTAAACCTGCTGAGACAAGTATCCTATTATCCCCACGTAAAGGAACAATGTCGGCCACTGTCCCGACGGCGACGAGATCGAGATATTCTTTCAAATCAATACTCCGTGCAATTTGCGCGGCTTCGGGTCCGCTTGCGGATAAATGTTTCAGAATGGCGTGGGCGACCTTAAATGCGATGCCTACACTACAGAGGTAATCATATTCACCCGTAAGCTTAGGATTAACCAATGCGCTAAATACATCCTCGTGTCCATCCCCCAAAATCTCATGGTGATCGAGGATGATCACGTCACTACCGGCCTCCTTGATCAGACGGGCTTCCTCAATCGAGTTTGTCCCGCAATCCACGGCAATAAAAAGGCCGGGGGTATGATTCTCTAGATAACGGCGGACTGCCGGGGCACTGAGGCCATAACCTTCTTCCATCCGGTGGGGTAAAAACGGTACGACATTTTTGAATCCAAGCTGCCTGAAAAAAAGTGTAAGTAATGCCGTCGAGGTCACTCCATCGACATCATAATCACCAAATACAACAATTTGCTCCTGTTTATCGAGGGCCTCCAGTATCCGAGCAACCGCATCCTCCATCCCGGGTAATTCAAACGGGTCATTCAAAAGTTTGAGTTTGGGATTAAGGCACTCCTCAATTTCGTTTGCGCTGCAGAATCCCCGTGATGATAAAATCCCCAAAAGAGGTTTCGGGAAACTTCCCTCGAGCCCTGTTTCCACGGGCTCGTCCGGTTCTATCCATCTGAGGGAAAAGTCCCGCACTTTTTATTTTCTTCTCCGCACCCAGACAATCGCCCCGATCAAGGCCACCAGTGCGGGAACCCCGAGAGACACAATCATCACCAGGCTATTCAATTGGTTTGCTGAAAGATTGAGTGAGAATTGCTCAATGGCTTTAGGGGCGATACCGATCATCTGGTCACGTGATAGCAACCAATTGATTGAATTCAGAAAAAAGTCGTAATTTGTATGCAAAGTGGAATTCGAAAGGAATTGAGCGGAACCGACAATAATCATTTTTGTGGTATTCACTTCTACTTCCTTGCTGTCAAGCTGACCCACCTCGATGGCTAAGGCTACAGGTAATGGCCCTTGGAGATCGCTTTTATCATCAAATTTTGCCCCATCGATCAACGGGCCTTTTTCACCCCAAAACCCCTTGAAGGTTGTGGCTAGGGTGGTCATTTTCGGTGCGGGAATAATATCCGGTGAAGTAGCCTGTTGGATAAGCGTCCTGGTGGATGGGAAAACGAGGTTGATATTCTGCTTTGAAATCACATCGGTGACAGGATGCCCTTTCATGGCCTGGACAATGGCACTTTCCGTCAAAGCCGGCACACCCATGACTTTCACATACCCGATGATCGCATCATCATCGAGTTTGACCCCGTATTTTTGGAGTAATGGCTCCAACCCGGTTTTCACCCTTGGGGCAATCGCGAGGAATAACTTCCCTTGTCCTGCCAAATAACCTTCAATGGCACTGACTTCTTGGGGTAAAAATGAGGATTTTGGATCTAAAATCATTAATAGATCACAATCATCCGGGATCACGGCATTTGTCGTCAATTCGGAGAGGACTTTTATTTCGACATTCTCACGGTCCAAAGCCTGAGCGACTGACCCAAATTCCGTTTCACCTGTCCCGGTGAGTGTGGGTTCACCATGGCCCACCATATAATAAATGACATGCTTTTTTGCATCGATGACCACTTTTAATGCCGTTGTAAATCTTTGCTCGGCTTTAAATGTCGTCAGTCTCATGTCCGCATTTTGCCCATACCCTACCCCTGTGGGCTCGTATTCAGCTAAATCATATCCATCAACGATTTTGGAACGATTACCACATTTGAAAATCACTAGATTCTCCTCATCGCTAAAGCGGTAAGTCGTGGCTAATTCCCGGACTTGTGAAAAATCCCTATCTTTATCGATGACCTTGACCTTTAGTTTTGGAGATAAACGCTCATATTCCCTGAGGATGGATACCACCCTCTGGTAAATGTCCGACGAAGGGGAAAAAACAACATACACATCCACCGGTTCAGTCAGGGAACCAAGGATTTTTTTTGTTTGATCAGAAAGTGTATATTGAAAACCTTGCTTCAGGTCAAAACGGACTTTCTTTTCCTGGGAAAACCAGTTTGTGGGGACAAACCAATCAGGATGGCGGAAAGCCAAATAGTTAATAGCGGCTAATATACCAAAAAGAATAACGACTTGGAGAAGGCCATTGGCCCGGGCTCCCCACGTGCCGGATTCTTTATAGGATGATTTTTTTGGGGATTGTTCAGACATAACGTATTACTTCCACTTTCTGGATTCCAGGATTGTAACCGTCCCAAAGAGGAAAAAGAAAGTTCCCGTCAGGTAAAAGACCACGGGCTGGACTTCAATAATCCCGTTTGCAAATTGCCCGATATGGGTGAAAGCGGAAAAGGACTGGATCACTTCGCCAAAATGGTTCCCCTTTAATGCTCCCACCAGCAATTCAGGAATCAATAAAATCACAAAGGAAAAAACAAAGGAGATAATCGCGGCAATGATCTGATTTCGGGTCAGGGATGATGCCCACGTCCCTGCTGCAATGAGCAGGGCGGAATTCAACAGGATAAAAAGGTAGGCCGTAAAAAATGTCCGAACCTCCAAAACTTCCGGATTGGTCACGTTATAACGAAGGATAATGACATACAAAATCGTCACGATCCACATGGTTGAATAAATGCACAACGCCCCGAGGAACTTTGCCATAGTCACTTGCCATTCGGTCACAGGCGCGGTCATGAGCATTTCCACGGTTCCACTCTTTTTCTCTTCAGAAAATAGTCTCATGGTAATAATCGAGGGGATGATCAATCCCGGGATCCAAAATGTGGAAAAGAAG
Source organism: Verrucomicrobiota bacterium (assembly GCA_034440155.1). Classification (NCBI taxonomy): domain Bacteria; kingdom Pseudomonadati; phylum Verrucomicrobiota; species Verrucomicrobiota bacterium. Next base: position 12,500 of record JAWXBN010000035.1, read on the forward strand.
AAGTAAGTCACTGAATCAGTCTGTGGTTGTGAGGCTATCGCATTCACCATATACGAAAAGAGTAACCCCATGACAAAAAGGAAGAGGCAGCCCAGCACATAGGCGATGGGGGACAAGAGGTAGGAGTAAATCTCCCTCAGTAATAATGTTAAAAATATTCTCATGACAAAAGTTCTATTCCTCGTGGTGGGTCACTTGTACGAAGACTTCTTCGAGGGACCGTTTTGGCATATTCAACTCGAGTAATTTCCATTTCTTCTCGACGACCATATCGAAAATTTTCTCACGGATATCGACATTCTTGCCCGTCCAAAGGGATACCTCGACGAGTTCATTATTTATTTTTACCTCTACTTCGCGGACATTTTCCAGGCTGATGAGCGTTTTTTTAATCTCATCGACCGGCCCTTTCATGATTATATTAATCAAACTCCCACCTAAAAGGTTTTTCTGGAGATTGGCCGGAGTGTCACTGGCTTCGATCTTACCCTTGTTCAGAATAATCACCCGCGTGCAAAGCATCTCGACCTCACTCAAGATATGGGTGGAAAGCAGGATCGTGTGTTTTTTGGAAAGATTAGCAATCAGGCTCCGGACATGTCGGATTTGATTTGGGTCCAGCCCGATGGTCGGTTCATCAAGGATCAATAACTCGGGCTCATGCAAAATGGCATCGGCCAGCCCTACCCTCTGCCTGAAACCTTTCGACAACTGTCCGACAATCCTTTTCTGGACATCGCTGATATCCGTGAGTTTCATGGCTTCTTCCACAGCCCCGCGGATTTTCCGGGAAGGAACCCCTTTGAGTGCGGCACGGTAACGCAGATATTCATTGACGCGCATGTCAGTATATAGGGGGACACTTTCAGGCAGATACCCGATTTTCTGGCGGACTTTGAGTGATTCTGATACGACATCAAAACCTGCGACCGAGATTTGTCCGCTGGTCGGGGGCAAATAACAGGATAAAACCCTCATCGTCGTACTTTTTCCAGCACCGTTTGGCCCTAAAAAACCAACGATTTCACCTTTATCCACATCAAAGCTGATGCCTTTAACGGCATTAACCCCTGCATACTTCTTAACAAGATTTTCAACTTTGATCATAAAGAGTTACCTAATTAACCAAATAACGGAGGGCTTTCAAGACCTCATATCATAATAAAGGAACCTGCAAGCGGGCATCCTGACGGAGATAACCTCCATCTTGGCCCTTTCTGATCAGGATAAACCCAAGATTAACGACCTCTCCGGGCTTTTTATCCTTGAGGATATCTTCAAGCGCCTGCATCGATCCCAGGTTCACTCCATTAATTGATGCGAGAATCATTCCCGGACGGAGTCCGGCGAGATAAGCGGGGGACTTCTCCGAGATAGAGGTGACTAATAAACCATCCGAATCATACAGTCCCACTGATTTGATAATCTCTCCGGAAACCGGATAAGCTTTTATTCCTAATTTTGTGTAGGCCATATTTTGGGTAAATTCCTTCAAGCGGACAGTTTTTGATAATTTTTGGCCATTCCTCTCAAAGACAAACTCCACCGGATCACCCGCTATCTTATTTGTAACGAGGTATTGTTGCATGGCGAATAACGAGAAAAACGCTTTCCCATCGACTGAGATAATCTTATCCCCGGGCTCCAGCTCGCCAGCCGTGGAACTCTGAGGGAGCACCTGACGTATCTTGATGACCCCATCCATCGGGACATAACGTAATCCAAAGTTGATATTCTTTGATTTTTCGAGGCTGAAAATTTCACACAATACGTCGATTATCCTATTCGACGGGATAGCGAAACTGATCCCCTGGCTTTTGGCGAGGACCAAGACATTCACCCCGATTAACCGCCCCGCCAGGTCAATGAGCGCGCCCCCGCTATTGCCGGGATTAATCGCCACATCCGTCTGGATTAATTCCTCATACTGGAAATTCCCCGACTTCACATTCCGGCTTTTTGCGCTGATAATGCCTTGAGTGACCGTGTTATCTAGTCCAAAGGGATTACCGAGGGCGAGGACTGTCTGGCCGAGCATGATCTCGTCGGAGTTTGCGATTGTAACGGCCGGCAGAGGGAGCTTCGATTCGATCTTGAGCAGGGCCAAATCATTTTTATCGTCGATCGCCACAATTCGCGCGGGGTATTGTTCCCCGCTGGATAATGCGACGAGGATTTTTAAATCCTTTTTTTCTTTAATCGTATGGAAATTTGAGACGATATATCCACTGGAATCAATAATGACTCCGGATCCGAAACCGTCGACTTTCCTTCTCTCCTTTTGCTGGAGGAGCGGATGCGGGCGGTACATTCCTTGGAACTCTTTGAGCATGTCCGCAAAAGGGTCACGGACAACGGTGACAGTGGATTCCGTGGTCAGACTGACGACCGAAGGCAAAGCCCGGCTTACGGCCCGCACGGAAGGTTCTTGTGAAGGGTCATAAATCGAGTCTGCCAGTAGCACCGGCCCGGTCAAAATCAGTGTCCCCATCACTAGTACAAACCTCTTTTTAAACAAAATCAGTCCTGTCAGGAATTTTAACATATACAAATTCTTAATTAGTTCCGTGGCATCAAACAAGAAACCTTCTTAAAAGTTTTTTGCAATATTACGTAACCTCTTCTTATCCATGTACGTCTTAGTGAAAAATGATCATTCCAGAAGACATAGATAAATATGAAAAACTGCGCACCTATCTTTTGAATGCCGCACATATACAATTTGCTCCACCTGAAGGAGGGATTAAACTGAGCGAACATTTTCTCCAATTCCTCTGGTTTGAACGCAAATTAATCAAGAAACTCACGACCACAGACGGCAAAACGGTGGAAATTATCCAGCCCGGATTTTGGAACCATGAGGCCGGACCGGATTTTAAGAATGCCGTGATCAAACTCGAAGACCACACCCTTTCCGGAGATATCGAGATCCATCTCCACGACAAGGGCTGGGTCGAGCACAATCATGAAAGTGATCCTGCCTATAATTCCGTCATCCTCCATGTCGCTTATTTTGCCGATACCAAGGAAAGGTTTGTCAGGAATTCCCGGCATGAATTCATCCCCCAAATCATCATTCAAAAACAAATTGCTGAACCGGTGGAATTCCTCTTTGAAGATTATGACCCTTTGGAATCCGCTCAAGATTCCCTACCCCATTATGAGGCTGGACGTTGTGCCGAGGTGATTCAATCCGACCACAAAGCACTTTTAGAGATTCTCGATAATGCCGGACGCCAAAGGTTTTTGAATAAAGCAGCCCGCTGGCATAGGATCTCCGAAAATACCTCAATACGGCAAGCCCTCTGGGAAGGAATCTGTGAAGCCTTAGGATATAAGAATAACAAATTGCCCCTCCGTCTTTTGGCGAGGAAGGTCTTTCCCTATTTTTCCGCAAAGGCATTCACTCCCGCCGAAAGAATCGCTATCATGACGGGTCTCAGTGGATTCCTTCCCTATGATCTCGATAACAAAGAAGAATCTATCGAGAAATCATATATCTTGGGTCTCTGGAATATCTGGTGGAAACATCGAGGACAATTTGCTGCGGAAGCAGGTTTTTTATTCAAATGGCGTCTAGACTCGACACGCCCGGGTAACCATCCCCACCGTCGGATAGCGGCGGCGGCATTGGTTTGGGATCTACTCCCGAAACTCGAAAAGGCGATTCGTTCTTTTCCCGCATCGTTAGAGGACTTTGAAACCTTCCCCGTGCAGGATGAATATTGGAATAACCATTACACCCTGAAAGGGAAACCAGCAAAAAAATCACTTCAAATCATCGGGGCTGACCGTTGGCGGCAAATCCAAAGTAATATCCTCGCCCCCATGGCTTATGCCTGCGCAAAAACCCCCAGTATCCAAACCATGATATTCGCGCAATTTGCGCGGATTCCCTCCCCTGGAAGCGACCACATCATCCGGGCTGCCTGCCAAAGGCTCGAAATCACTCCCCAGGAAGTAAAAGGCATTGTCCGTAAACAAGGACTCCACCAGATTTATCAGGATTTCTGCCTAGCCGACCGTTCCGACTGCGCAAATTGCCCATTCCCCAAATTCGTCTCGGAATGGAAATTAGCAAATATCATTCATCAGACATGATTGAACACTCATTTAATATCTGAGAAACGAATAAGGCCATTTATCCAAATCACCTATGGCGAGTGCTAGCCCCTCTGACTATCTAATGTAATGATGGTTTTGGGATTCTTCTGTGAATCATTCCTCCCGCGCAAATTGCACCGTGGATAATCAATGCCCATGTAGAGGGCTCAGGAATGGCATGATAGTTTAGAAAAACACTACTACCGTCCGAACTAATCGACCATGTACCGCTAAAGGTATTTGAGAATGCCGATAGATTAAGAGTGAAATCACCAGCATTAAAACCGGATATAGAACTAGCCGAGGTTATCAGCCATTGATAATCAAGAAACGGGTCAAAGTTTAATGTGTCTCCGTAGGTGGAAAATGAATCCATGGAGATAATATTGATTGCAAATGGGTTTCCCGTTGCCAGAGAGCCACTGAGATCGATCAAATCCCAACCACTTCCAGCCCCTCCTGCGGTGTCTAAAATTTCCCACTGATAAATACCTCCGCTCCCCCAAGTCATATTTGATCCATTCAAAATCCCGGGACTATTTCCCGGACTGAGGGATCCGCCATTTGCGACCAGCACATCCCCATTGAGATTACCGAAGCCAGTAAGGAGAGAGAGCCCGTTTGTTGCGACAATGAGATCAGCAAGGACTTCACCACCCCTGAGATGCAGTGTCCCTTGGTGAATATCCAAGACTCCCCCTCCTGTGCTATTAGTTACAACAAGTCGACTACCAATACCGTCAATTCGCAGAAGGTTATTTGTGGAAGTCACATATTGCCCCACAATTGCATTTGTAGAATAAACAGTCCCCCCATTACTAATAATCAAAGTGTTATTCGCCCCGTCGACGCCTAGACTCAGGATGCTCTGATTTGACCATACAGACCCACTGCCGGCCACCAAAATAGTATTATTTGAGGAATCAACATCCAGCCCGACAATCGCCTGATCATTATAAAGAACCGCCCCGTCCAAGATGGAAAGAGAGTTACCCATACTGCCTCCCCCCCATACAAAGTCAGTTTCATTACTCCATAAAGAACCAGCACCTGTGATTATCGCCAGATTATTAGAGGATGTCTGTGTGTTACCTACAAATGTATCACTTGCGAATACTTGCCCCCCATTTGAGATTGTAATCGAGTTTGCCCCTCCAAAGAACCCCATCATAATCGTACCTTCATTGGTCCAAAGGGAATTTGCCCCGGTTACCTGAACCGTATTATTTGTGGAGTCGGGAGAGATCATTCCCATATAGGTACAACAATTTGCAAGTGTGCCAGCATTGGAAATGATAATGGAATTATTCGCCCCTTCATAACCAATCAATATATCGTCCTGATTGGTCAAAACAGAATTTGCTCCTGTGATAAGAAGAGTGTTATTCGAAGAGCTTGCTTCAATTCCGAGGATTGTGGTAAAATTTTCAACCCTACCCCCATTAGAAATCGTTAATGTATTTACCGCCCCCGTGTTTCCGATGGTTATATTCCCCTCATTTGTCCATAGGGACCCGATCCCTTCCACCAGCACCGTATTATTCGAGGAAGAGATACCATTCCCGATGATGGCAGCATCCCCATTCACATTATTAGTAATAAAAAGCTGCCCGTTATTGGTAATGACGAGGGTATTGCCAGCAGTCGTGTCCCCGATAAAATAAACGGCATTTGTTTCCACCGTCACTCCGTCAATAACGGTCTGAGAGTAAAGTGAATCCACCCCCATAAAAGAGATCAAAACAAAGAGTGAAACATATAAACCGACAGACAGTCTTTTCTTCTTCATAAAATATGGATTATAAATCATATTATTTTTAACAGGATAAATTTTATCCTGAAAAATAGATGACCATATTTAAAAATACAATCTTTAAAAAAAAATCAGCAATCCTACAAATCTTACTAAGATTAAACTCTCTGCCCCGTCCAAAGAAACGCCAACTCAATGACTACATTAACGTCATATCATAAATACTATATCTGACTGCGGATCATCTTTTACTCTGGGGAATCATCGGCTGCGGGGGACTTGCCTTGGATGACTTCTAGCTCTTGGCCGAGCCTTTCCCACTGTTGGGTGAGATTCTCGAGTCCGTCGGTGACGGTGGATAATTCACGGTTGAGATGAATGGCTTTCCCGGCTTCCTTGTAGATGTCGGGATTTTCGAGGTCCTCGGTGATTTTTTCCTGTTGTTTTTCGAGTGCAGCAATTTGCTCTTCGACAGCTTTGATCTCCTGATCCTTAGCCCGTCTTTCCTTGGCGAGGGTTTGGCGTTTCTGGGCATCGATCCGCTTTTGTTCCTTACGCGAGAGTCCAGAGGCCTCAGGAGCCTCTACTACTGCTTTTTTGTCACTGGCCCCATTTCCGCCCGCCGTGATCGCGTGGCGTTCGGAGACCGCTGCGGTTTTATCGAGATAATACTGGTAGCCCCCCGGGTACTGCGTGAGCTTGCCTTCATTCACATGGACGACATGGTTCGATATCGCCCGGATAAAATAAACATCGTGGCTGATGAATACCAGTGTGCCGGTATATTGCTCCAGTGCCCCGACCAAGGCATCAATACTGGGGATGTCCAAGTGTGTGGTGGGCTCATCCATCAAGAGGAGGTTAGGCGGATCCAAAAGCATTTTGACGAGTGCAAGCCGGGTTTTTTCTCCCCCGCTCAAGACCCCGACAGGTTTAAAGACATCATCATTGCGGAAAAGGAAACTCCCCAGAACGGTCCGGGCAGTCTGTTCCGGCACGGGTTTGGTAATACTCTGGGCTTCTTCGAGAACCGTATTTTTCGAATTCATCGTCTCCGCACGGTGTTGGGAAAAATATCCGCACTGGGTATTGTGCCCGAGGTTACGGATACCTGACTGGAAAGGAAGCACCCCCGCGAGGATTTTGAGCAAAGTGGATTTTCCGGCCCCATTTGGCCCGACAAGGACAATCCTTTGATCCCGCTCCGTCTCGAAATCCATTCCGGAATAAACCACTTTTTCCCCATAAGCCTGGTGGATATCTTTCAGGGTAATGACTTTCTGTCCGCTGCGTGTGGGTTGAGGAAAACGGAACTTGATCGTTTTTTCAGAGCCGACCGGGGCCTCGATTTTCTCCATGCGGTCGATTTGTTTGAGTTTGCTTTGTGCCTGTGAAGCTTTACTCGCTTTTGCCCGGAAACGGTCGGCAAAACGCTGTAACCTTTCAATTTCTTTTTGTTGACTCTCAAAGGCCGTCAGTTGGTTAGCCTCGAATGCCGCTTTTTGTTCAAGATATTCTTCGTAATTTCCGGTGTAACGTTTCAGCCCACCATTACGCACATCAGCAATCGTATCGACTAAACCATTCATAAAATCTCGGTCATGGGAGATCAATACAATGGAATTTGGGTAATACTCCAAATAGTTTTTGAACCAGATCAATGTTTCCAAGTCCAGATGGTTGGTCGGTTCATCGAGCATAAGGAGATCGGGTTCCTGCACGAGTAACCGCGCCAAATGGGCCCGCATCACCCAGCCACCGCTGAATTCCCTCGCGGGGCGGTCGAATTCCTCTTGTTTAAAACCTAACCCGCTCAAGATACGTTTTGCCTGCGGTTCATAATAATAACTCATCGACTGGTCGGCCTCCGGGCTGCCGTCGAGGGATGCCGTCGCTATTTGCATGACGGTCTCTTCTCCCACCGGGGCACTTTCCTGGGGAAGAAATCCGATGGTCGCCCCCCGTTCAATAATGATACTGCCTTCGTCGGGCTCGATACTCCCGAGGATCATGCCAAATAAAGTACTTTTGCCGGCACCATTTGGTCCGATCAATGCAATCCGGTCCCCCCGGTTAATCTGGAGGGAAACCTCCTCATAAAGTGGTTTACCGTGAAATGCTTTAGAGATGCCGGATATTGTAATCATGTGTGTATTTTAGATTTAAAATGGTAAAAATAAATTTAAGAGCGCCTTTAACTACCAGATATCTTGATTCCATCAACTCTTAAAATTTTTCCTAGACACGGTGAGTGACTTGGCTTTTCATGTATTCAGAAGAGAAATCAAACATATTTGTAACACAATTCTTTTATAGATATGTTCATAATATTAGCCCATAAAAAATCATGTCCCCATTTCTCCAAACCCTCATTAATCTACCCGTTAAAAAATTTGAACCGGGAGAAGTCCTCATTGAAGAAGATACGGTGAATGTCCCCGTATTTGTCTTGAAACAAGGGCGGGTTCTGATCACCCGTGAAGGAGTGGATATTTGCGAGGTCTATGATCCCGGTTCCCTTTTCGGAGAAGTCGCCTCGCTTTTAGATAGGCCTTCATCGGCCACAGTGAAAGCCTTAGATCAGACAGAGGTATATTATATCACCGATCCGAAGCGATTTGCCTTTGATCATCCCGAGGCCCTGCTGGAAGTCGCCAAACAACTTGCCCGCCGTATGGTCGCCATTGATCAACACTTTATCGAGAGTAAAAATGCTTTTGAAGAGCTCCAAAGCCAAATGGCAGAGGCCGACGATCCGATCCCCCACCCCCATAAAGAAGACAAAGTCCTCGGCCTATGGATGAAAACCCAGAATGGACTGGTCCGGCATTGGCATGGATCACATAAAGATGCCCCAGACACACACCTCTGAAAAGTCCGATTTAGTGATTATGCATCCTCTCAAAGCACTGGAATTTAAATCAAACGAACGAGAAATTATATTTATATGAAACCACTCATCGAGATCATTGCGGAATTGCCCCAGCAGGAATTTGCCGCCGGGGACTTCCTCATCACGCAGAATTCTCCTCCGGGGAATGTCTATATCATCGCTTCCGGCGAAGTCCGGATCGTCAAAGATGACATCGAAATCTGTATCGTCTCGGAAGTGGGCTCGATCTTTGGTGAGGTCTCCAGCCTGACCAATCAAAAAACCACGGCCTCCGTCCAAGCATTAACCCCCGTTAAAGCCCATACCATCGAGCATCCCATGCAATTTGCCCTCGACCACCCCGTCGCCGTTTACTTGATGGCTGTCCAGCTAGCCAAACGTCTTTCCCTTATCGATGCCCACTTTGCCCAAGTGAAAAAAGATTACCAAGGCCTCTACCGCCGCCTCTCTCAGATTTCCATGATCTGAGGCAGATTCATAAACCAAAAATGAGACAGGAGTAAGAAGGAGAATTACTCCTCCAAATTTTTCATTTTTGATTCATTTTTTTCTTTCCCTGTAGTCCTAGTTGCACAAACTTGATCCCAAATCTCAATAGGAGCCGTCATCTATATCTATCAAAGTCGGTTGTTTCGCACTCATGAATCCCTTTAGCGTCCGGGAAAAACTGGCTGAACCCCTCCGCGTCGCCGCAGATCACGGGGTCAAAGTCCTCTTTGCACCACACGGCCCGGTCTCCCTTGCCGCATTCCCCTGACCGAAGCGCTCCTGTATGAATGTGACTCTCCCGCCCTCGGCCTGAACCTCGACACCGGCAATCTCTGGCTCGGTGGCGGTGACCCCATCGAATACGTGGAGAAATTTGGGCAGAAGATCGAACACGTCCTCCGGAAAGACATGCCCCAAGACATGGAGGCCAAACGCGGTGAAATCTTTGGTTACGGCATGGCTCTGATTCCCCTCGGCACAGGTGTTATCGGCATTAAATCCGTTTTTGAAGCACTCTCCAAGGCCGGATTTGATCGTTTCACCGCCCTCGAAGTCGCCGGTGCACAAGCTCTCAAAGCCAGCTACAAATTCCTCAAAGGCTTAGGCGCTGAGTAATATTTGAGTGACCCGCTTTGTTCGACCTCAATATACCCGATAGGGAAGAGCAACGGGCCGACGTTAAGAATATTACAATTGTCCAAAAAAAGCTTTTAACCCCTCTAGGGCCAAAGCTCGGTGGCTGATCTTGTTTTTCTCTTCGTCACCGAGCTGGGCAAAGGTTTGACAATAGCCGTCAGGGATAAAAAGCGGGTCATAACCAAAACCGTGTTCACCTTTGGTCTGGTGAATGATCACTCCCCGGCAAATCCCGGTGAAGGTGTCCACTCGTTTACCGTCCTTGGTTAGGGCCATCACGCATTTGAATTGGGCCGCACGTTCCTTACCCTTTACCCCGTCGAGTTCACGGAGCAATTTGCGGTTATTCGCCGCGTAGATGTGTTCATCCGGAGTCTTTTCATCCTCTGCATAACGGGCGGAATACACGCCCGGACGTCCACCCAAAGCATCGACTTCGAGTCCTGAATCATCGGCCAGCACATAATCAATTACCAGCCCACCGGATAACCGAGCAATTTGCATTGATACCTCGACGGCTTTTTTCTCCGCATTACCCCCGATCGTAGGACGATCCTCAATGACCTCATCAATTTGATCGAACGCCGTCACGGGAAGCAGCTCCACCGACGAACCCAAAATCTGCCCGATTTCCTTGAGTTTATGTTCATTCCGTGTCGCAACGAGTATCTTCATGGGGAAAATATTAACCACAGATTAACCCAGATGGACACAGATTTTTTGACTGGAGGCGCATGCGCTCCCTTGCCCCCACGATTGCCAGACACGACGGCCAATGTGTGCAGGTTACTCGCAGCAATTTGCCCAGACAAATCCTCAAATTAATTGATTCTCGTATGGTGAAAATGCCCCGAGTTGTTCAACCCCTGAATGCAAAGAACGGAGGATGCTGCCGCATTCCCCGTTCTCTCCATTCCTTTAAAAGTTAGGCTTTTTCTTTTATGATCAGTGCGAAGGTCACAGCCAATGGAACTCCAAAACAGATCAGAAA
>JAWXBN010000036.1 GCA_034440155.1 Verrucomicrobiota bacterium
CGCGTGCTGCGGGATGTTTTTTGACCGTACGGTCAATGACGTGAATCAATACACGCAAATTGCTTCACCCACCGCGCAAATCGCTCCGGCTGGCGGATAGTCGCTAGGGGATGATGTCAGCGGGCATAACCGAGCGGATCCTGACGGTCGCGGAGAGTGGCACGGCCATCTTGGCCGTGTTTTTTCGATCCCACGGGCGAGACGCCCGTGCCACTTTCATCGCCATTTCTGAGCAAATTGCCCCGAAGGCGTTTCGGGGCCTGAATGGTTCTGACCGCCGTGAATGCTCGGCCCGGACAATCGGAAGATTGTCTCTCCAGTCGTGAGGAGCAAATTGCTCCCCAGAAGGGGGGAAGCAGTGCTGTGGTGAATCCCTTTTTCGCGTGTAGGGCGAGCGGCCCTGCTTGCCGAATGCCGGAGGTAACCAGAGAAACTCTGGCCCAAAGGCAACCGAGCCGGTCGCCCTACACACGGAAATTTAGAAAAACTTTGCAAATAGGGGTCAGGCCGCGATTTGAGATTTTTTTTGAGCAAATTGCTGTAAGCAACCTGCACGCTGACTTTTCCTGTTTTATGGACAACGCGCAAATTGCCCAGAAGGCGTTTCGGGGCCTGAATGGTTCTGACCGCCGTGAATGCCCGTCCCGGACAATCGGAAGATTGTCCCTCGTGCGCTGTCGAGCAAATTGCACCACGAAGGGGGAAGCAGTGCTGTGGTGAATCCCTTTTTCACGTGTAGGGCGAGCGGCCCTGCTTGCCAAATGCCGGAGGTAACCAGAGAAACTCTGGCCCGTGGCAACCGAGCCGGTCGCCCTACACACGGAAATTCAGAAAAACTTTGCGTCCTTCGTGCCTTTCGTGCGCTTGGTGGTGTAAATAGCCCGCTTTTCTTATACCAACGCTATGACGGCGTTTTTAGGGTCGATTTTTCATTAAGACAAAACCCTGTTTCGATTAATTTTTGCAGGGGGTTCAGAAGAAAAAGAGATGGTGGACGGAGAAGGATTCGAACCTTCGAAGGCAAAAGCCAGCAGATTTACAGTCTGCCCCCGTTGGCCACTTGGGTATCCGTCCAATGGAGTGAAAGAATAGATAAAACAAAATCCGCCCAGTCCGTCAACAACTCAATCTTGTCTTTTCCAAAAAGCACCAAAAAAAATCTGCCCTTGCCAGTTTTCTTGGTCTTCGTCATGATCACACGCCTATGAGCGAACAGTTACAGAAACTTCTTGATGCAAAAAAAGTCAATAAAGCACAATTTGAAAAACTCCTAAAAATCCAACCCGGCACCTATGTCACACACAAAAGCTGGGGATTCGGCCATATTAAGGATTATGACTTTGTAACCAGCCAGGTCCTCATTGATTTCAAAGGGAAACCGGCCCACCCGATGAAAATCGAATATGCTGCGGACTCGCTCATTTCACTCCCCGAAAACCATGTCCTCGCCAAACAAGCATCTGATCCGGCTGGCCTGAAAGCCCTTGCGCAAAATGACAGCACCGCATTCCTCACCCTCCTCCTCAAGAGTTTCCCCGATGAATCAGCGTCTATGGGCCAGATCGAACCTCTCTTTAAGGAATTCTACACACCCGCTGAATGGAAAAAGGTCTGGACCAAGGTAAAGGCCGACCTCAAAAAAGACCCGCTCTTTTCGATCCCGAGTGGGAAAAATGAGCCAATCGTCATGCGTGACGTGCCTGTCGACACCAAGAGTGAATTACTCGAAGAATTCAACCAAGCCGTCGGTCTCAAACCCCAGATGACGGCCATCCAAAAAATCCTCAAAGACATCGATCTATTCCAGGACTCCAAGGACTCGATCCTCATTATCTTGGACACGATCAACCAGACGATCGAGCGAAATGTCGCAAACAATTTGCTCTCCAGCGTGGAGCTCTCCATTATCCGCGAGGAAATCAAAGAGGCCATGGGAATCGAACGTGAAGAAAGGCTCACCAGTGACTTCCTCCTGCTCAAAGCCACTGACCTCGGTAAAATGATCTCGGCCCTACCCTCCGCCCGAGCTAAACGCCTCCTGCACTCCATCAAGCTCGCGCATCCGGATGATTGGGGTAACCGCCTCTTAAAAATATTCAATAGCCTCGAAGGAGCTTTGATTTCCGATACATTCACCCTTTTCCGTGATGAAAAGAAGGCAGGGGATGTCTATAAACAGCTCGACAAATTAGTCCGCGAACACTCTATGAACTCCCCCATCATCCTCTGGCTCGCCAAAGATCGCTATGATGAACTCTATGACTTGTTTAATGTCCGTTTTGCCCAAGCTGTGATCTCCACACTGGAACGCGAGCAATTCCAGCGCGATGGACGTTCAGGTGGAAAACTCCATGACTTGGTGATAGATAATAAAACCTTCCTCAAAGACATCCTTGAATCCGCTGATTTGGAGGAAGTGAAGGATTTCGTGCGTAATTTGCAGATTTCACCGGCATTCGAGGAGTTAAACAAACGTTCTCTACTCGGGCGCATCGTTAAAATGTTCCCTGAGGTCCAGAGCTTGATTATTAATGCCAGTAACGCCGCCGAGGCCGCACAACCCAAAGCCCCCTCCACCCTTTACGTTTCATGGAAAAGTATGGAACGCCGTAAACTCGAACTCGACAAAATCATCAATATCGAGGTTCCCGCTAATATCAAGGAAATCGAAATCGCCAAAAGCTACGGTGACTTACGCGAAAACCATGAATTCAAAGCCGCCAAGGAAAGGCAGCGCATTCTGGCCCGCAGGCGTGGGGAGCTCGAGCTCATGCTTGAGCTGGCCCAAGGACTGGATTTCGCCACTGCCGACACCAGCCAAGTCTCGATCGGTACGATCGTCACTGTCTCGGATTCACAATCTGGGGAACCCCTGATTTACAATGTCTTGGGAGCATGGGACAGTAACCCCGACAAAGGGATCATCAGCTATCAAACAACCGTCGGACAGGCCCTCATTTACAAAAAAGTCGGGGAACAAGCTGAACTCCCCTCCGAGGCAGGCATACGGAAAGTCTCGATCAAATCAATCAGTGCTTATACCGCTGAAGTGGAATAAACCATCCCGGTAAAATATTTTTTCCCCTCAGGATCACCTGAAACTCCTTTATGAGTTTCAGGTTTTTTTTGTCCTCGTGGAAAATTTCATGCAAAGTCGCACGGAGGAACGTAAAGTTTTTTCGGCTTTTGTGTCGGGCGCTCGGCCCACTTGTCTCTGGAGGAATTTGCACCACGAAGAAAATAAGTATTGTAGGGTTAGCCACGCTGGTTCCCTGCATGGCTCGTCATGCGATTACTTATTTACGACTCACCACCCCCAGAAAATCATAACCATGATTAATGATCATCGGTAACGGATTCGAGGGCTTGGCGCATGAGGAGGATGGCTTCATCCGGGGGGAGTCCGGGTGGAATGCGGAATGATTTACCTAGCTGGACATCCACGATACTCAAGGGTTTTGGAATAATAAAGCGGTCCCAGGTTTTGAGTTTCCAACAGGCCCGGGCGCGGTAACCGATGGGCACCACGAGGATTCCCGTTTGCTGGGCAACGGCTGCACCACCGGGCTGCATCGAGTAACAAGGCCCCCTCGGGCCATCCGGGGTAATCGCAATGTCGTGGCCGAGACGAATGGCTTCGTAAATCTCAAAAAGGGCTTTCACCCCTTTGCGCGAACTCGACCCCCGGGCTGCATTGATATTAAAAAGTTTTAGGGTCATGGACAAAAATTCCCCGTCCTTACTCGGGCTGACCATCGCAGTGCCTTCACGATCCGGCATGTATTTGGAAAAAAAATAGGGAATCAGGAGTAAACGGTTATGCCAAAAAAGGAAGAAAATGGGTTCTTTTGGCTGGCGGGAGAGGATTTTATCCTGATCGGTAAACCTCCAACGAAGCGAAATACCCAAGACTTTCAGGAAAGAAAAAGTCAGGTAAGACAAAAGTCGTTGTACAAATGGTGATTTCAAGGTGTCTTCAGAATTCTCAAAATAAAAAGAAGACTGGTGGGCAGGCTGGGACTCGAACCCAGGACCAATGCCTTAAAAGGGCACTGCTCTACCAACTGAGCTACCGGCCCGGTCAATCGGAGTTGTGAAAGCTGCCATAGTGGGCGGATGAAGTCAAAATCTTTTTTCATTCCGGACAAATCTTTATGCAATGTTTTTTATCAGATGCCTGCTTGGGCGAAAAAAAGAGATTGTTTTCTGCGTAAATGACCTATTTTCCTGATATTCCATTCCGATTAATGATCTTGTCCGAAATATTTATCCCACCCTGTGGAAACGATCAATCCTGCCGCCTTCTCCAAATGTCCTTCCACAAGGGCATTCCAATCAAATGATTGGCGATCCCATCCTAAGGAACGGAGGAATGCTTGGCGGTATGCTGTATTCTCAAAAATCTCGTGGAGATAGACACCCATCACATTCCCCTGTACCCAGCCAAGCCCTCCGGGGAGGTATTCACGCGCTGCGCCGCCTGCGTCCGTATGTCCGTGATGGATTTCATAGCCCCTTCAGCCTCGACCCCTCTTGAGCACTTCTGTCTGCTGCGTGACTTTTTCAGGGAAAAATGTGGTATGAATGTCTAAGAGCCCGAGACCGGGAAAATCCCCTCCCTCCACTTTATCCGGATCATGGATCATATTACCCAGCATCTGCATGCCTCCACAAACCCCATAGACGGCCACTCCCCGTGAGGCTCGCCCCAGGGACCTCTGCCGCTAAACCACTCTCCCTGAGATGCCGGAGGCTTGCCGCCGTGTGTTTACTCCCCCGGCAGGATAATCGCGTGAAAACCCTCCAGACTCTGGTAATCCCGGATCGGCACGACATTCACTCCATCCTCATGCATCAGCGGGTCAAATTCCTCAAAATCACTCACGTATGGGTAACTCAGGAGCGCGAGATTCACCTTTGAATGGTCCTTGTCAGAACACAAATGCAGCGTGTCCTCTCTAGGTAAAGCATGTGCCATCATGGGCACGATCGCTACCGTGGGGATGCCCGTTTTGTCCAGTAGCCCTATCCATCGCGTTACCCAGGAGATTTTGGTCGCCCCGGAATTTATTCAGGATAAACCCTTTTACTCATTTCTTTTCATCATCCGCTAAACACATCCACGTCCCGAGCAAATGAGCAAAAGCTCCCCGCCCCATGACGATGACTAGGCTCGAAGTGTCAGAGGTAGGCTTTCAGGAGTACCG
>JAWXBN010000037.1 GCA_034440155.1 Verrucomicrobiota bacterium
GAACGTCGTCACGGATAACCGGCAGACCCTCGTCGGCGTGAGTGCCGGACAAAGTCGAAAGCCTTGGAATCCAGTCGGTCATGCGACCCAGTGTTCCTAACAGGGAAAGCCTTTGGGCTCACTCTCTCGTCCTGAAATGTGACACATGACACCGTGTGCCAGGGTAAACTTGATTCGTGGGGTGAACACCCCATATCGAATAAAAGCCAGTCTGTTATCTTTTGATCTCGTGAATAATCCAAATGTTAAACCAAAAGGTATTTATGAATATGAAGTCACAGCTTACAACTCAACACAATCCGAAACAATTATCCAAACGCATCACCAGCTCCACTATAAGCACATTGTGCATGAC
This sequence comes from Verrucomicrobiota bacterium, assembly GCA_034440155.1. Classification (NCBI taxonomy): domain Bacteria; kingdom Pseudomonadati; phylum Verrucomicrobiota; species Verrucomicrobiota bacterium. The sequence continues at coordinate 356 of JAWXBN010000037.1, forward strand.
TGTGGCGGCGGCGGCGGCACTTTTCATCGCAGCTCCTTACGCTAAGGCAGCAACGGCGATCTCCACAGCCGATCAAAAATTTATTTTGGCAGCGTCACAAGGTGCCATGACCGGGGTGAAGCTGGGCGAACTGGCTGCACAGAACGGACAACGCGACGATGTGAAGTCTTTCGGTAAGATGATGGTGAAAGAACATACGTCCATCAATGACGACCTGAAAGCGTTAGCCGTACAAAAGGGCGTAGTCTTGCCCGAGAGCCTAGATAAAAAGAATCAGGCGACGGTGGATAAAATGGCAGCTCTGACGGGTTCAAAATTCGACGACGCTTATATCGCTAGCATGATCAAAGATCACAAAAACGATATCAAGGAATACAAAGCGGAATCTGACAAAACGAAAGATGCGGATATTCAAAGCTTCTTGAAAAAATCGACACCGAGCATGGAAGAGCATTTGAAGCTCATCACTGCGATGGACAGTGTCCGTGATAGTAACACAAAAAACTCAGCCGGGACTAACCAAGGTGATAACACCGTCACGAACACGACCTATAAGGCCGACAATACAGGCATCAATAAGCGCGACCGCGACAAGGATACCTTAACACCGCTCGATCAGGGTAACACAACGTCCGACATCAACACCACGGCAGAGATTCGTAAAGGAATCATCGCTAAAGATGGAATGTCCGTGAATGCCAAGAACGTGAAAATCATCACCGCCAATGGTGAGGTCACCTTACGCGGACCCGTGGACACCGCGGATGAAAAACGTCAAATCGGCGAAATCGCCGACAACCTTGCCGGAGCGAATAAGGTGAGTAACCAACTGGAAGTCAAAAAGACCGCTAGCAATAACTAATTTGGTAATTAATCAAACAAAACAAAGAAAGAAATATCTATGTCAAATAAATCCGTATTCTGTATCGCTACATCACACAATCAGGCCGATCAAATCGTCGACCGCTTAAAAAATGCAAACTTCTCGAATAACGACATCTCTGCGTTATTCCCCGACAAGGAAACGTCACACGATTTCGCCCATGAGAAAAACACGAAAGCACCCGAAGGAGCGGTCACCGGCGCAGGCACAGGCGGCGCTATTGGTGGGACTTTGGGATGGATTGCTGGGATCGGTGCACTGGCCATTCCGGGAGTAGGCCCGTTTATCGCTGCCGGTCCGATTATCGCCGCGTTGAGTGGTGTGGCTATCGGTGCAGCCGTGGGTGGTATTGCGGGTGGTTTGATTGGTATGGGCATTCCAGAAATCGAAGCCAAACGTTACGAAGGCAAGATTAAGGAAGGTAATATCCTCATCTCAGTGCATACCGAGAACTCCGAAGAAATCACCAAGGCCAAAGAAATCTTCACACAGGCCGGGGCCCAGGACATCTGTACAACAGGTGAATCCACCGTTCCTCATCCTGAAAAAATGAGTAATCGTAAGCTGCATGAATCCAGTGTCAATTAAGTAACCAACATCTATTCGAGACATGAATCAGGTCCTGATTTCATAAGCACGAGACGTTGATGATTCTAAAAACTAAATCCCCACGGTCGAGTTAATCGACCGTGGGAACTCTTTTTAACTTTCTCACAAAGCAAGATGAATAAAACCTATGAAAAGCAAAAAATCACAAAGCGGGAAAATCGGGTGGATTCTCCTGTGGGTCTTAGGAGTTCCTCTTCCCGTTCTCCTCATTCTTTTCCTCTTGCGGGGCTGCACTTAAAATCAACCAATATCAAAATAATCTCTCACCAATAAACTAAGGAATAATATTATGAATGACGGAAATCCAAATCAAATCAAAGAAGCAGGCTCTCTCCTGGTCGAAGCTGTCGTCGATCAAGCGGACTCAACACTCAATGAAGCAAAAAATATGATCACTGACAAAATGAAGTGCATTCAGGAAAAAGCCTGCGAAGCACAAAAATGCACCGAAAACTATGTGAAGGATAATCCATGGAAAACGATTGGACTGGCCATCGGAGTGGGCTATATCCTGCGCTTGATTTGCCAAAGACGTTAATTTTTTTGTTAATTGCAAAGAAATAAAGATTCATCTCATTAGCCCGTCTTCCGAATCAACCAAGTACGCAAAAAGCTTACCCACTTCCACACAGGAGTGGGTAGGCTACTCCTTAGATATTTTTAAAACGCGCCTCGACCTTCTGTCCACGGGGATCGAGGGAGAAATACCTCAATTTAACCCGGACAGAAGCCTTCTACTATGATCGAATATCATGTTCCCACGACAAATAATGAGACACCACTCGATCCGACAGAGGAGGGCTACCATACAAGCTCTGCAGCCCCTGAGGGCAGTGACCGTCTGGCCGAGATGTTTAAGAAAGTCAGGGAAGAGATGATGATCTCCCAGACTAAGCTTCAGCAGTCTCATAACACCTTGATATTTAATATCCTGTGCACGACAGCTATCGCCGGACTTGTGATTTTTGTCTACTTTAAAAAATTCCGCTAATAACCTTGGGCAGGTGCTTACTTTTTCCGAACACCCCCCGGCCTTGTTGATTTACCCACTCATCCCGATAGTCCCCGACCATTTAAAACCCTTGTCCAAGGATACACTGGGTCAAGGTCGCGATGTCGTCCCCTCCTGTCCTATCGCGAGAGGTCTTTGTGTATGGGCCACACCCGCGACTCCATCGCATCGCACCCCTTTGCTTCAGAAGCCCGATTCCGGAAAGCTGATCAGTGCCGTTTTAAAAACCTCGACTCCGGGGTTAATCCATCATATTGGCTCTCATAAACTCGAAATGCCCAATCTTAAGATCCCCGTTTTCCTTAACCAGGACAATCTTGAAATTGTAGTATAACGCAAAGTCCGTACTCTTTTTAGATAATATGTACATGCCCATACCGGGCACACGGGCATAGACAATCATGTCTGTGCTTCATTTTTAGTCACGATACATCATCGGGGGGAGAAAAAACCTATCCGCCCTCTTTTTAATGGCGAGGGCTAGTTGAATCATTACAATTGCCGCCGGAAGATACCGGCCATCTCATCGAGGATTTTCCCGATGGGAGAACGGTCTTTAAACTCCGCCCGGGTCATTAAACGGGACTTGGCTCTGTCCTCTTTAAAGACTTTGACTTGCTCGGCCGCAAAGGTGGCGTCATAGACATTTAGATTTGCCTCGTCATTGAGACGAAAGGAGCGGTCATCAAAATTTGTGGAACCCACTGACACCCATAGATCGTCCACGATCAAAACTTTGCAGTGATACATCGTCGGTTGATACTCGTAGATTTTCACCCCCGCATCGAGTAATTTGCCCCAGAGTGAGCGGCTGGCACCCTGCACGATTTTGATATCCATCTCTGGCCCGGGCACAATAATCTCCACCTCGACACCTCTTTTGCGGGCGGCGATCAGGGAATCAATCGCGAGGTCGTCCGGGACGAAATAGGCGGCCTGCAACCGGATGGATTTTGTCGCTGAAGAGATGGAGAGTAGATACATCAAACGCACACTTTCACTGCCTTCCCCTTGCGAACTCTTAAAAACTTGCGCTAGGGAATCGCCGACGGGCTCGATCTCCGGAAAATATCGATTCCCAAAAAGGACTTGAGCTCGCGTTTTTATCCAATTATCTATGAAAGCGGCCTGCATCTGGGCGACGGCAGGGCCTTCGATCCGGTAGTGTGAATCGCGCCAATGATCTTTGGACTGAGCCTGTCCTTTCCACTGATCCGCGATGCCCACCCCGCCGGTGAATCCGATCCGGCCATCGACCACGAGCAATTTGCGGTGCGTCCGGTTATTCAGTCGCGATAAATTATACCAATGCAAGGGACGATAAAGCTCCACTTCTGCGCCGGCTTGTTTTAATTCCTTCAGATATTTCCCCTCGATCCTAGAGCCCGCCCAGTCCAGCATGACATGGACTTTCACCCCCGCTCGCGCCCTTTCACTCAAGGCATCGGCAAACTCCTGCCCCACCTCCCCCGACCAATAAATATAAGTCTCAAAAGTGATCGACTCTTTCGCGTTCCTGATGGCTTCGAGCATGGCTGGAAATATCTCATCCCCATTCTGTAGGGAACTCACCCTGTTGCCCGGCAGGATCCCTGGCCCGAGGAGTTTGCCCATGCCCCGGAGAAATTGCGGATCATCAATGGAGAAACGATGCTCTAGTTTATAACGAATCTGCCTCTGCCCCATCCAGAAATTCAGAAAGAAAGTCGTGAGGAATACTGTGATTGACACAATAATGAGGATCAGAGCGCAAAACTTGATTTTCCCTTTTAACTTCATATTTACCTCAGTGCACTGCACGGAGACAAAAATTATGATAGCCGCGCGGTGACCCCACTGACGATGGGGTATTCACCCCATAGGATGACGGGACGTTTGTCTTGTCTGAGGATACACTTCGCCCACCACGCAAAAGCGGGTCTCATACGCTTGACTAGGCAAGTCAGTCGGCGGTGGGGTTATGGTTCGATAGTAACGGAGAAAGTCTTTTTTTGATCATCCCGATCGACTTTGAGATTCAGAGGGTACACCTGTACGATCATTTCGAAGGAGGCAGGTAGGGGCACGTCAAAAATCTGACAACTTATTATTTCCTCAAGTCCTTTGGGTATCGCCACGGTGTATTTGGAATTATTAGCTATGAGGCATAAAAAAAAGAGAAAACGGGAAGGGGCTTGAGGCGTTTTATCAAGGATTCCTCTTGATCCTTTTTGACAATATAATAGACCAGATGAAAAGGATCCTCGATAACAGCATAACCGTTTTCTCGGGCAATTTGTTTTGTTTTACCCCTTAGCCTCCGGGCCAAACCCAGTGATGAATGAAGTATTGGTCGCACCAGGGGCGGTTAACGATAAATTTTTTGGATTATTCATACAGAGCCAGTCCAGAGAGATCGATGGAAATTTAATGAGTGACACCCGGACCGATAATGACATTCGTATGCTCCCTAGATAGGTCATTTCGCCCATTAATTTTTAAAATTCAGTCAAAAATCGTCACCTGATCTTTAGAAATAAAAACTTGCCATTCCGTACGGTATTCGCGCAATGTGGTTCAAATTATTACTGAAGGTTTTCGGAACTCTTTGAAAATAAACCTGTTCAACAAGGGCAAACTTATGACTCAAACCCAAATCCCCACTGGCTACAGCCTCCTCCACGACTCACGATATAACAAAGGTTCCGCTTTTACCCAAGCCGAGCGGGATGCCCTCGGACTCAATGGCCTGCTCCCGGATGCCGTCCAATCGATCGACGTGCAAATTGCGCGTGTCCATGCCCAACTCGAAGTAATGCCGGGCGACCTCCAAAAATATCTTTTCCTCTCCGATCTCCAGAGCCGTAACCAGACTCTTTATTATGCCGTGCTCATGTCGGACCCGGCCCGTTTTATGCCGCTGGTTTATACACCCACCGTGGGTGAGGCCTGCCAGAAATTTGACCACTTTTTCCGCGGGACACGCGGGCTTTACCTGCCGATCACGGCAAAGGGTAAAATCCGTGAGCTCATCAAGAACTGGCCCGAACCCGATGTCCGCTTTATCGTCGTGACCGATGGCGAACGCATCCTCGGACTCGGCGACCTCGGTGTCGGGGGCATGGGTATCCCCATTGGTAAACTCGCCCTCTATACCGCTTGCTCGGGGGTCCCCCCCCAGCTCAGCCTGCCCATCACCCTCGATGTAGGGACAAATAACCATGCCCTGCTCGAAGACCCGCTCTACCTCGGACTCAAACATGAACGCATCCGCGGCGCGGACTACGACGCCTTTATCGATGAATTTGTCAGTGCGGTGCAGGAACTCTTTCCGAAATGCTGTATCCAGTGGGAGGACTTTGCGAATTTTAATGCTTACCCGATCCTTAACCGGTACCGTGACAAGATCTGTACCTATAATGATGACATCCAAGGCACAGCCGCCGTCGCACTGGCAGGCATCTACGGGGCCACCCGGATTTCTAAGGAAAAACTCAGCGACCAGCGGATCCTTTTCCTCGGGGGTGGGGCGGCAGCTACCGGCATCGCCGAGCTCATCAGCGAGGCCATGGCCCTCGAAGGTTTATCCATGGACGAGGCGCGCAAACGTAATTGGCTCTTTGACGTCCACGGGCTCATCACAAAAGATCGTACCGACCTCACGGATTTCCAGAAACCTTTCTCCCATGACCATCCGGCGATTACGAATTTCGTAGCGGCCATCGAAGCGATCAAACCCACCACCATCATCGGGGTGAGTACCGTGCCGAAACTCTTTAACCAAGCGGTCATTGAGGCCATGAGCCGGATCAATGCGCGCCCGATTATCTTCCCGTACTCGAACCCCACCTCGCGCTCGGAATGCACTGCGGAAGAAGCCTACTCATGGTCCAAAGGCCAGGCTATCTTCGCCAGCGGGAGCCCCTTTGACCCGGTCCAATACGGTGGCAAGACCTTTATCCCCGGCCAAGGGAATAACGTTTATATATTCCCGGCTATCGGCCTGGCCGTGCTAGCCACCGAGAGCAAACGCGTGACACAAAAAATGTTCATCCGCGCCGCCCAAGCCGTGGCCGAGCAAGTCAGCGAGGAGCAGCTTGCTTCCGGTCTGATCTATCCCCACCAGAGTCATATTTTCGAGGCCTCCCTCCACGCCGCGGTGCGTGTGGCCGAGCTGATCTACGACAGTGACCTCGCCGGGGTCCCGCGCCCCAAAGATGTTTCGGCCCAAGTGCGCAGTTACGCTTATTCACCCGTTTACCCCTCATACGTATAAGGAATATCCCTCCTATGACCACACCTCAGACCACTACCCTCGGCGCCTACCTGGCCACTCGCCTCTCACAGGCGGGAATGAAAGATTTCTTCGGAGTCCCCGGAGACTTTAATCTCGTCCTGCTCGATGAATTACTCAAAGAGCCGGACTTGCGCATGATCGGTTGTTGTAATGAACTCAACGCCGGTTACGCAGCCGATGGATACGCCCGGGTCAGGGGATTATCCATGGTCGTCGTCACTTACATGGTCGGTGGACTCAGCGTCATGAATGCCACCGCGGGCTCATACTCCGACGACTTGCCCGTGCTCGTCGTCTCCGGCGGGCCAAATACAAATGATGCCCCCGCGCACCATTTGCTCCACCACACCATCGGTGAGTACGAGCTCTATCAGGCATCAAAATGTTTCGAGCCAGTCGTGCGGAAAACCTTTGTCATCCGCCATCTCGATGACGCGACCCGGATGATCGACGAGGCCATCACCCTCTGTCTCAGGGATAAAAAACCGGTTTACCTAGAGATCCCTTGTAATATCGCTAATGCCAAAGTCCCTGCCCCCGGCCCACTGGTTTTCCCGCCGTCCGCGGTGACCACTGACCCGGCTTCTTTACAAGCAGCCGTAGATGCCGCCGTCAGTCATTTAGAAAACACGGTCAAACCCGTCCTCATCGCAGGGGTCAAGCTCGCCTCTCAGGAAGCGATGACTTCCTTCGCCAAACTCGCCGATGCCTTAGCCTGTGCGGTAGCGGTCATGCCAAATGCCAAAGGGCTTTTCCCTGAGAGCCACAGCGGATTTATCGGCACCTACTGGGGCGAGGTCAGCAGCCCCGATTGTGCGGAAGTCGTCGAGTCCAGTGATTGCCAGATATTTGCAGGACCGATCTTTAATGACTACACCACGACAGGATGGACCACGCTGATTAACCACAAGAAATCCATCCAGATCGGACCGGATTTTGTCATCGTGGCCGGAGCCCCCTTCCATAACGTGCGGCTCAATGATTTCCTCGCGGCCCTTGCCAGCCGCACCCCGAAAAAGGAGGCATCACTCCAGGCTTACACCCGATTACACGAGGCTCCACCCGCGACGACGCTCGCCGCCACAGATGCCCCGCTTTCCTTGCGTGAGCTCCGTCATCACGTGCAGGATTTAATCAATGGAGACTCCCATCTGGTCATCGAAACCGGGGACTCGTGGTTTAATGGCCAAAAACTCATCCTGCCCGACGGCGCGGGTTACCATTTCCAAATGCAGTACGGCTCCATCGGCTGGGCCACGGGCGCGACCCTCGGGGTAGCTATCGGTGCTGGCCCCGCAAAACGTGTGGTCTCCCTGATCGGCGACGGTTCCTTCCAGCTCACCGCACAGGAAATCTCCACGATGATCCGTTACCAGACTAACCCCATTATTTTCCTGCTGAATAACCGCGGGTACACTATCGAGGTCGAGATCCACGACGGGCCTTATAATAATATTAAGAACTGGAACTATGCCGGACTCGTCGATGTCTTTAATGCCGGGGAAGGTAACGGACTCGGCCTCAAAGCCGCCACCAGTGCCGAACTCACCACGGCCATCGAACGCGCCAAAAAACATGACGGCCTAGTCCTGATTGAATGCGCCCTCGACCGCGATGATTGCACCAAGGAACTCCTCGAATGGGGTAGCCGCGTCGCCTCCGCAAACGCCCGCCCGCCCGTCTAAACTCATTACACCAGTCTCACACCCTCACTCGGCTTCCGGACTCTCCGGCCGAGGTGAGGGTTTTTTCTTACCCCCCCTCGCGCAAATTGCTCCTGACGGCAACGAAGGCTGGCATTCCCCGTATCCTGAAAGGATGCCAATCATATAGCCCGGGGCTGGTTTGAACGGAGAGCCTCCCGATCCGCGGCAAGCGGGCTCGCTCGCCCTGGCTTTTCCCTCCTAGTCTTCCTAGGACGAAATTTACCACGATAAACTCGGGAGAAAAAAAAAGGGGGGGTTCTCGCGAAGGCCGCAAAGTTTTTTTGAATTTCCCTGTGTAGGGCGACGGGCCCCGTTGCCGTATGTCGGATGTCACCCTGAAACTCTGGCCTCTGGCAAGCAGGGCCGCTTGCCCTACAAAATCAGGTAAAACGCGCAAATTGCTCCGGACAGTAACGAAGGCCTGTATCTCCGGCATCCTGAAAGGGTAGTATCAGCGCGTGTGAGGGAAGGGATCGAGATGCGGAGCCTGACACTCCACTCGTCTTTCTCACGATGAACATCATCGGTCATCTTTTCCCCAATTCCTGTTAAGCCAGACAAGCCGGTAGCAAAAGGGGAAGGGAATGAATTAGATGCGGAGCTCAAAATTCTTCACGTTTCTTCGCGGTGAACTCTCCCCTCTCCCCCCCCCCGCTGTAGGGTGACAGAGCCCCGCTGCCGGACACCGAAGGTAACCGTGAAGCTCTCGCTGGCGGCAAGCGGGCTCGCTCGCCCTGCACACTCGCTCGGTCTGGCTTTTCTTCCTTGGTCTTGCGCGTGATGGAATCCTATTTCCTGCGCTACTGCATGGCTACGCCCATTATCATGATGCCGACCATGCCGAGGAGTTCCAGTCCGTTCAGGATAATGCCGATGACGCACGTAGTTTTGGAGAATTCGCTTTTCATGAGGGGGACAATGCCAAAGATAATCCCCAGAAGGTTCACCCCCACTCCCGCAAAAATGCAGAGGCCGATAATCACCATGACCGGGCTTTGGTCATTGGCACCGGAATGATGGGCGACTCCTGCCGCGATCAATAAGGCGAACCACCCCACAAACATCACCCCGCCGATCACCAAGGAGGCCCAGCCCAACGAGGAATTTTTCTTCCCCGGTACATGAGGTGGTGGCACCACCGGAAAGTCTGGGAGGCCAAAAACAGTTTTGGCCGGTTGCCACTCATTCATTCCCTCATGCCATACCATGTCTCGGGCCAGAATTTTCCCGGTAACACGCATTTGGGCAATTTGCTCCTCGGTGAGAGGGCCTAATTGCTGGCCATTTCGGGCGATAAAGTAAGAAATAGGGTTCATAAAACGGTGCTGAAAAGATAAATAACGGGCTTTTACGCTGAGGGAAAGGGAAATTTACTGATTTAACCTAAAGAAGGGGGTGGTATGGTAATATAACCATCTAAATCCGGTTGGTCCTGAATATTTTACTTCTTTGAAACACAAAGGTTGATTTACTGCATGGTTTCTTTTTAGTTCATCATCATGTCCGATGACTCTCATTATTATCCGAAGCACGAGTGTGGAATATTTGGTATTTTTGGTCACCCGGATGCCTCATTAATTACCTATTATGGTCTCTATGCCCTGCAACACCGCGGCCAGGAAAGTGCGGGCATCACGTGTTCCACCGACGGCCAGGAATTTAAGACCGTCAAAGGCATGGGACTGGTTCCCCAGATTTTCGACGAGGACAAACTCAAATCATTAAAGGGTAACCGCGCTATTGGCCATGTACGGTACTCCACCACGGGATCGAGCCATATCATTAATGCCCAACCGATTGTCGTGAATTGCGCCCAAGGCCAGGTCGCTGTCGGGCATAATGGGAACTTGATAAATGCTAATGAACTCCGTGAAGAGCTCGAGGCTAATGGCTCGATATTTCAAACCACCGTGGACAGCGAGATCATCCTCCACCTCATGGCCCAGCCCCGCAGTGTCAGCCATGAGAATTGCCTCATCTACGCTCTGAAAAAAATCCAAGGGGCTTATTCCCTCGTGATCAAAAGCGAGAAAGAAATCATCGGTGTGCGTGACCCCCACGGTTTCCGCCCGCTTTGTATTGGTAAACTAGGGAACTCTTATATCCTTTCCTCGGAAACCTGCGCGCTGGATCTCGTCCAGGCGGAATTCATCCGCGATGTCGAGCCCGGCGAGATCGTCATTATCGATGAGAATGGTTTACGCTCGATCAAACCTTTTGTGCCACCGGAACAAAATGCTTTCTGCATTTTCGAATATGTCTATTTCGCCCGTCCTGACAGTAATATTAATGAAGTCAATGTGAGTACCACCCGTGTCCGGATGGGCATCGAGCTGGCCCGACTCCACCCGGTGGAGGCCGATGTGGTCATCCCCGTGCCCGACTCCGGTAACTACGCGGCCCTCGGTTACTCCGAGCAATCAGGCATTCCCTTTGAACAGGCTTTTGTGCGGAATCACTATGTCGGACGGACATTCATCCAGCCGACCCAGCTCATCCGCGACTTCGGAGTCCGGGTAAAGCTCAATCTCATCAAGGCCTCGGTAAAAGGCAAACGCGTCGTCGTCGTCGATGACTCCATCGTGCGCGGCACCACCGCCCGCGCCCGTGTGGTGAATCTCCGCGAGGCCGGGGCCAAGGAGGTCCACGTCCGCGTGAGTTGCCCTCCCCACCGTTTCCCCTGCCATTACGGTATTGATTTCCCGAACAGCAGCGAGTTACTGGCAAATAAATATACAAACGCGCAAATCGCCGAGTATCTCGGTGCGGATAGTGTCGGTTATCTCGATGTGTCGAGCATGATCCGGGCCACTACCCTCAAGCCAAATAACTTCTGCCTGGCCTGTTTCACCGGGGATTACCCGATCAAATACAATGCCGAAAGTGATAAATTCATCATGGAACGCCGCAAGTTGCGCCCCCCGGTCGAGCTCGTTCCCCTCGAAGAACAAACCCGGTTATTATAATTTCCTATGAGTTCAAAAAAAGCTTATGCCCAAGCGGGCGTCGATGTCGATCTCGGTAATAAAGTCAAATCCGGCCTGGGCAAATTGCTCGCCAAAACCAAACGCCCGGAGGTGCTGGGGAAAGTCGGCGGGTTCGGCGGACTCTTCCGGGCTAGCTTTAAGGGATTTAAAGACCCGGTGCTCGTCGGTAGCGTGGACGGTGTCGGTACAAAACTCAAAATCGCCGTCGATACCGGTAAACACGACACCATCGGCGCCGACCTCGTGAACCATTGTATCAATGACATCGCGGTCCTGGGGGCTGAACCCCTCTTTTTTATGGATTATATCGGCACGGGTAAACTCGAACCAAAAGTCTTCGAGCAAATAGTCTCCGGCCTAGCCAATGCCTGCGCCGCCGCAAATTGCTCCCTGATCGGCGGGGAAACCGCCCAGATGCCCGGTGTGTATCAAGGGAAAGATTATGATCTGGTCGGGTGTATAGTCGGTATCGTCGACCGCGCGAAAATGATCGACGGCACGAAAATCAAGGAAGGCGACATCATTATCGGGCTGGAATCCAGCGGGCTACACACAAACGGTTATTCCCTTGCCCGTAAAATCCTTTTTGACCAGCTCAAACTCAAGCTGACCTCGAAAATCCCCGGCGAAAAAGAACCCTTGGGCAAATTGCTCCTGAGGACACATATTAATTACCTGCCATTCGTCAAAGCCCTCGGCAAAGCCGTCACCATCAAAGGCATGGCCCATATCACCGGCGGGGGTTTGATCGACAATCTGCCGCGTATCCTACCCAAAAATGTGAATGCCTTTATCGACCGCGGATCTTGGAAAATCTCTCCCCTCTACCATTTGCTTTGTGAAAAAGGGAGAGTCTCCGAGGAAGAGCGTTACCAGACATTTAATATGGGGATCGGTTATTGTTTCGTCGTTTCGAGCAAGGATGTCGACAAAACCATGGCTCTCCTGCGCAAATTGCGCGCGAAACCCTCGATCATCGGCCAAATCGAAAAGGGCACCGGGATCGTTCGTATCGTCTAAAAAAACATATCCCTTTGACATTAAAAGTAGGAATAACTACATTATAAGTATGAAAACAACGGCCATTGTCTCCGAAAAAGGTCAGGTCACAATCCCTAAATCCTTACGAGTCCGTTTAGGGATCAAGAATGGCACGATTTTAAACTTTGAAAATGCCGAAGGCAAAATCATCATTTCAAAGAAGGCTACGGGGGATGTTATCGACAAATGGCGAGGTAAAGGGAAATTACCCTTCGGCAACAATACTGACGAATATCTGGAAGTAGTGCGTTATGGTCACCGCCGTTGATTCCTCTGTCCTCATTGATGTTATTTGTGACGATGCAAAGTTTGCGGACAAATCAATCGCCACCATCAAAAAAGCACGCGATGAAGGACAAATAATTATATGCGAATGTGTGCTTGCAGAGATTTCCCCTGCTCTATACCCCACTGATATCGCCTCCTTCCTCTCGACTTGGGATATCGGATTCAAGCCGTCCAGCGAGGAAACAGCCCGTCTTGCGGGAGAGTTTTATACTCTATTCTGTAAACGTAAAAGCAGTGGACACATACTTTCCGATTTTCTCGTCGGAGCCCATGCTATTGTATATGCTGATCGCCTGCTTACAAGGGACAAGGGCTACTACCGTGATTACTTTAAAAAACTCAAAATCCTTGATCCATCAAAACTATCATAATCCATGAAAATCCAACGCGCACTTATTTCCCTCTCTGACAAATCCGGTTTGGCCGACCTCGCCGCCGCCTTACTCAAACACCAAATCGAAATCCTCTCGACAGGCGGGACAGCCAAAGCCCTCCGCGAGGGCGGCCTCAAAGTCAAGGATGTCAGTGAACACACGGGATTCCCCGAAATGATGGACGGCCGTGTCAAAACACTCCACCCGAAAGTCCACGGGGGCTTGCTTTACCTCCGCAACAATGAGGAACATGCCAAACAAGCCCGTGAACACGGTATCCCCCCCATCGACCTCGTCATTGTGAATCTATATCCGTTTGAAAAAACCGTGGCCAAACCAGACTCCACCCTCGAAGAGGCCATCGAGAATATCGATATCGGAGGTCCGTCCATGCTACGCAGCGCGGCCAAGAACCATCATTTTGTGACAGTCGTCAGTGACCCGGCTGATTATCCGCGGTTGATTGAGGAGCTCGATAAACTCGAAGGGGAAACCTCCTATGAATTCAAAAAATATTGTGCCGCAAAAGTTTTTGCGACCACCGCAGCGTACGACGCCGCCATTTCAAACTTTTTCCACGGCGCTTATCATATCCCCTCCCCCCATTTCCACCAGGTCTTGAAAAACCGTAAGCCTCTCCGTTACGGCGAGAATCCCCACCAACAAGCCACCCTTTTCGGTGATTTCGATAAATCCCTCGAACAACTCCACGGCAAGGAACTCTCCTATAATAACATGATCGACATTCAAGCCGCTGCGGAATTAATCGCGGAATTTGAAGATCCCACGGTCGCCATCCTCAAGCATACGAATCCCTGTGGTGTGGGCACCGACCCGAGCAATTTGCGCGCCGCCTGGGACAAGGCATTTGCCACCGATCAACAAGCCCCCTTTGGCGGGATCATCGTGACAAATAAATTACTCACGCTGGATTTGGCACAAGCCATCTCGGAAATTTTTAGCGAGGTCATCATCGCCCCGCAATTTGCCCCGGACGCCCTCGAGCTCCTCCAGAAAAAGAAGAACCTGCGTCTGATGCTCAATAAAATCCCCGAATCCCAGAAATCCGCTCCCGGTCTAGTCATTAGGAGTGTCCTCGGTGGACTACTCGTACAAACCAAGGACACACACAAGACAACCGAAACAGACCTCACGATCGTCACCAAACGCCCGCCGACACCCGAGGAACTCAAAGCCCTGCTCTTTAACTGGAAAGTCGTTAAACATGTGAAGTCAAACGCGATCGTCTATGGGGGCGCCGACCGCACACTGGGCATCGGTGCCGGACAAATGAGCCGGGTGAACTCTTCGCAGATCGCCATCGCGAAATCCAAAGAGTCGGGGCTCTCCCTAAAAGGCTCAGTCATCGCCTCGGACGCCTTTTTCCCCTTCGCCGACGGCCTGATCGCCGCTGCTGAACAAGGGGTCACCGCTGCCATCCAGCCCGGGGGCAGTGTCCGTGATGGAGAAGTCATTAAAGCGGCTGACGAACACAATATCGCCATGGTCTTTACGGGCGTGCGCCATTTCCGACATTAGTATCGGGGAAGAGTATCTCGATAGAAAAAGTTTTTTACGTGCAAAAAATAACTTGTCTGCTATTTTCAATAAGTTTTGAAACTTTTGAAAGATTTAACAGATGAGTGACATTCCAGAGACTAAAAGAAAATTTATCACAAGCTGGGGGGAAATGGGCACATGCTGGGGGATCAACCGGACGATGGCCCAGATTCACGCTCTGATGATGGTGTCGAATGAACCCCTGAGCACCGACCAGATCATGGGCGAGCTCCAGATCAGTCGCGGTAATGCCAATATGAACCTCCGTGACCTCATCAGCTGGGGGCTCATCCGCCGTGAAGTAAAAATCGGCGACAGGAAAGAATATTTTGTCGGCGAAAAGGATGTCTGGAAGATGTTCTGCACGATTGTCCGCGAGCGTAAAAAGCGGGAAATCGAGCCTGTCATCAAAGCCTTGCAGGATTGTATCGACGACGTGAAGGAAAGTGAGACGACCGGTATCGATAAAAAGCTGCTGGACGAGAAACTCCACGAGCTTTTAGATTTTGTACAAACCGCCGATGTACTCATGGAAAAAATATCCAGACAGGAAAAGAATAAGATTTTCCCCCAAATCCTTAAACTTCTTAAATAACATGTTTAAAAATCTCACCCTCCCCGCAGCACTTATTTTGTGCCTGATCACATCCCAACGGATCCATGCAGAGCCACCGACGACAAATATTAATACTGCCATTACAGCTAATACGGGCACGGTGAATCCCTATATTAAATACGTTTACGACACTATCCGACCGAACCGGAAATTTGAAATGCCGACCGCTTATACCGCTACCCTCGTCCTGAGGAGGAACGGACAAATGGAAGTCCAAAAAATCTCCGTCAACGGCCCCCTCTGGAGAGCGGATCAAATCCTCGACAAAGGTGAAGTGCTCACATTGGTCATGAGGGATGATGTACAAAGTGGCTTCGCCACAAAAACCGGGGTCAAAGGATACTCCCAGATCGATTACAGTAACCAATCAACAAAAAACCCGGTAAAACGCCTGCTCCTGCCCCTTTACTCCGAAAATAAATTTAAAATCAATGAGGGCACTGTCGAATTCATCGGAGAAACCGTCACGGAAAAGCTCGAGCTCGACACAAAAGCCGGAAAAGCAAATCTCTGGGTGAATCGCGCAACATGGACCCCAGTCAGACTGGGCAGTGAGGATGGCTCCATGATCATTGATTTTGCCGATTTCAAACTCCAAGCCCCCTCGCCGAGAATTTTTGAAATCCCTACCGATCAACCTGTCGCTCCTGACAAAGCCCCGAAGAAAAAGAATTAATCAGCTTTAACTGCGGGTTTATGCTGACTAAACATATCCATCTGTGAAACGGCGTGTTTGGCCTTCTTCTTTTGTTTAGCCCTTTGTGCGACCAATCGCGGGACCCCACTCTCATCGAGCTCATCTTCTTCGAGCCGGGCGAGGATTTGTTTGGCGCGTTCCACCACGATCTTTGGTAATCCCGCCAAACGCGCGACTTGGATGCCGTAACTTTTGTCCGTGCCGCCGGGATTAATCTTGCGCAGGAAAATAATCTGTTCATTCCATTCACGGACCGCGACATGGAAATTCTTCACCCCGTCCAGACTCAGCGCAAGCTCGGTGAGCTCGTGGTAATGCGTCGCAAATAGGGTTTTGGTCCGGGACTCTGAATGTAAGTACTCCGCTGTCGCCCAGGCTATCGATAAACCGTCAAAGGTGCTTGTCCCCCGTCCGATCTCATCGAGGATCACAAGGCTGCGGGATGTGGCGTTATTGAGGATATTCGCCGTTTCATTCATCTCGACCATGAATGTGCTCTGGCCGCGGGAGAGGTCATCACTGGCTCCGACACGGGTGAATATCCTGTCCACCAGCGCAATTTGCGCGGACTTCGCCGGGATATACGAGCCCATGTGCGCCATCAGGACAAGGAGGGCCACTTGACGGATATAAGTCGATTTCCCCGCCATATTCGGCCCGGTGATGATCAAGACACGGTGGTCCTGATCATTGAGACGGGAATCATTAGGGATAAATTTTTCTTCGGAATTAATTTGTTCAATCACAGGGTGCCGGCCCTCCTCGACAACAATCCGGCCTTCCTCAGAAATTTCGGGACGACAATAATCAAAGAGTTGTGCGGTTTCAGCAAAAGAAGCCAAAATATCCAGGGCGGCTAAGGTCCGTGAAGTGGACTGCAAGGATTCGGTATGAGTGACGATTTTTTCCCGGACCTCAAGGAAAAGGTCGTACTCAAGTTTTTGCCTTCTTTCCTCACTGCCTAGGATTTTGCTTTCCATTTCCTTGAGCTCAGGCGTGATGAAGCGTTCGGCATTCACTAACGTTTGTTTCCGGATATAGTCTTCAGGCACCTGGTTCAGGTTTGATTTTGTAATCTCTATATAATATCCAAATACGGAATTAAACCTGACTTTCAGGGACTTGATGCCGCTGCGTTCCTGCTCACGGATCTGGAGCTGGGCGATCCAGTCTTTCCCATCACGGGAAGCGACGAGCAACTCATCGAGCTCGGCGGAGTAACCCAAACGGATAATGCCGCCTTCTTTCACCGCGATCGAGGGTTCATCGACAATCGCTCGCGAGACTAACTCATCCACCCCGGGCAGCTCGGTAATCCCCTCCAAATACGGAGTCAAAGACTGGTCTCCAAAGTCAACAAGTTGCTTCTTGATCGCAGGGAATTCACGGACAGAGTCCCGCAACGCGTTCAAATCACGGGCATTTCCATACCCTTGGTTTAACCGGGAGACAATGCGCTCCACGTCGCGGACACCCTTGAGCAAATTGCGCAGGCCCGCCAAGGCGATTGGATTCTTGAGGAAGGTCGCCACGGTGGATTGACGGGCAAGAATGTCCCCCTTTTTGACCAATGGCCGGACAATCCAATCCCTGAGGGTTCTCGCCCCCATCGGGGTAATCGTCCGGTCCAAGGCATTTAGCAACGAGGTATTTTTTGCCGCATGGGCATTCAAGGGCTCGGTTAGCTCGAGATTCCTCTGCGTAATATTATCCAGGACAAGGTACTCATGCGACTGGTAGCAGCGCAAGGAGTGAATATGGTGGGTCTGGCGACGCAAAGTGGACTGTAAATAATGGAGAATCGCCCCGGCCGCACTGATCCCGTATTTCAATCCGGAGATACCAAATCCATCCAAGGACTGTGTTTTAAAATGGTTCTTTAACGTTTCTGCGGCGAAATCGGACTCGAACGTCCATCCATCATGCACCGTCACGGCAAAGGAAAAATGGTTCTTTGAAAGGTTTCCTAACCATTCCGAAGGAATGATTAATTCCGATAATCCCACACGATAGAGTTCATCAAGCCATTCACTGTCGTTATCGAACTCCGTCAGCTTAAATTCCCCTGTAGTTAAATCAACAAGGGCGAACCCTGTTTTTCCATTCGCACCACAGAGGCTTCCTAAAAAGTTATTTTTACCCGACTCGAGCAGATTACTATCCACGACCGAGCCCGGACTGATGATCTGGGCCAGCTCGCGGTTAACCAGTTTTCCCGGGACGGCTTCCTCGGTCTGGTCGGCGATGGCCACACGTTTACCGGCCTTGATTAATTTCGAGATATAAGTCTGCGCTGCATGGTAGGGAATCCCGCACATGGGAGTACCCTGGCGCTGGGTCAGGGCAATATTCATAATTTGCGCTCCGATTTTTGCGTCGTCGAAGAACATTTCATAAAAATCACCCAGACGAAAAAGGAGAATGGCATCCGCCGGCACCTCGCGTTTCATCCGCGTGTACTGCTGCATCATCGGTGTAAGATTACTCTCGGACATAATTCAAAGAAGTATCCCGCGCCAGCAGGGGATTGCCTAAGATATCTTTCTGAGTAAATAAAACTCGATGGAATCAACTAATGCCAGCCAGCTGGCATCGATGATACTATCCGATACCCCGACAGTGCCCCAAGTTAATTTCCCGTCGGAAGACTCGATAAAGACACGGGTTTTGGCACTGGTTCCCTTTTTCCCGTCGATAATACGCACTTTATAATCCGTGAGCGTAATCTTTTTGATCGCCGGATAATATTTTTCTAAGGCTTTACGCAAAGCACAATCCAGCGCATTGACCGGACCATCACCCTCGGCCACGGTATGGTAGATATCATCCTTGATTTTAAGTTTCACCGTCGCTTCACAATCCAAAGCGTCAAGATCCTTACTTTTAAAAACACTGACATGATACTCCATGAGCTCAAAAAAGGTCTGGTGTTTATTCAGCGTTTTTTTGATCAAGATATCGAGGGAACCTTCAGCAGCCTCGAACTCAAAGCCGCGAGATTCCAGCTCCTTAACTTGCTCAAGGATCTTTTTGACTTCCGGTTGGTTCTTATCCAAATCGTACCCCAAAGCCCGGGCTTTCATGAGGATATTATCACGCCCACTGAGTTCCCCGACCAGAATCCGCTGTATGTTCCCGACGGATTCCGGCTCGATATGCTCATAGGCCTTTGAGCTTTTTTGAACGGCATTAACGTGGGTCCCTCCTTTATGGGCAAAGGCGGTCTGACCGATAAACGGGGCCCTGATGTCATGGCGGACATTGGCGATCTCGTCGATATACAGGGACAAATCACGCAGCGACTTGAGTTTATTTTTGCCGACGACATTCATTCCCATTTTCAGGACGAGATTTGGGATGACCGTGGTCATATTACAGTTGCCCGTTCTTTCACCGTAACCATTCATCGTCCCCTGGACTTGAACGGCCCCGACTTCGATCGCAGCAAGGGCATTCGCCACTCCTAACCCGCTGTCGTTATGGGTGTGGATACCGATTTTGACCGTTACTTTCGAAATGACATCACGGGTGATCCGGGCTATCTCCGCGGGTAATGTCCCCCCATTGGTATCACAGAGCACACAATAATCAGCCCCGGCCTTTTCGGCGGCCAGGATACAGTCCAAAGCATAAGCCGGATCATTTTTGTAACCGTCAAAAAAATGTTCAGCATCAAAAATCGCTTCTTTGCGGTTGTCTTTGAGATACTTGATCGTATCGGCAATCATCGCGATATTTTCTTCCGGCGTGGTTTTTAATATTTCACGCACGTGGAAAAGGGAGGTTTTCCCAAAAATCGTGACGACAGGCGTGCCCGCATCGATCAAAAGCTGCACTTGCTCATCCTTTTCAACCGCGATTTTCATCCGGCGCGTCATCCCAAAAGCCGAAATTTTCGCATTCACCCACTTCTTTTTGCGAGCTTCCTCGAAAAATGAGATATCCTTGGGGTTTGATCCCGGCCATCCACCTTCGATATAATGAATGCCGAAAGCGTCGAGTTTCTCTGCAATACGAATCTTATCCGTCAGTGATAAATTGATATCTTCCCCCTGGGTTCCATCCCTCAGGGTAGTGTCATAAAGTGTGACAGGCTCTTTCATAAGTCGGTGATCATGGCAAAAGACTGGCCATTCTATCAAGCCGCAAAGTGACCCTTCTCGTTTGAGATAGTTTTCCTTGGGTTTTCATAATAATGCGTTACGATCATACGATGTCTAATCTCTCCGAACCAAATCCTTTGGTACAGGAAATCCGCCAGCAAATAGCTATGAGTGGCCCTATTCCTTTTGTGGAATTCATGGGGAAAGCCCTTTACCATCCACAATACGGATATTACTCAAATCCGGCACTCCCTATCGGGCGCAAAGGGGATTTTTTCACCAATGTCTCGGTCAGTTCACTTTTTGGCCAGCTCATCGGCCAGCAATTCGAGGAGATGTGGCGTTTAATGACTCCGTGCCCGGATGGATTCTCGATTGTCGAACAAGGGGCTCATACGGGTGAATTTTGCTGTGATGTCATGACATGGATGCAGCAATTTGCGCCCGCCTTTTACCAAGAAGTACGCTATCTTTTTGTCGAACCACGTCCTCAGCACCAAAAGAAACAGCGGGAAACATTAGCTTCAAGAAATATTAACCTGGACAAGGTCCAATGGATCAACGACTTGTCCGAGCTTGCAGATGGTTCCTTGAATGGTGTGATTTTTTCTAATGAACTCTTGGATTCTTTCCCCATCCACCGGATTCAATTCCATGATGACCGGTGGCATGAACAATACGTGACTTGGCAGCGGAATAAATTTTCTTATATCAACGGTGAATTGAGTAACCCGGACTTGGAAGCGCAAATTGCGCTGATCCCCAGAATCCATATCCAGCGTTATACCACCGAGATTAACCTCAATGCCATTAAATGGATTTCGCAGGCTTGTGCAAAAATCGGGCGAGGATTTATTTTCACCATCGATTACGGTTATCCTGAAACTCTTTATTATAACCGCTCACGAGTAGAAGGGACCCTGACCTGCTATTACAAACACCGGCCCCGTTATAACGCCCTAGACTTGGTCGGGGAACAGGATATTACCTCGCATATTAATTTTTCAGCGATGGCAAAAGCCGGTATCCTAAACGGTGCCGTCGTTAATGGGTTTACCGATCAACATCATTTTATGGTCGGCATAGCACAGGATGATCTAAAGGGATTTGAGCAGAATAGCCCTGATTCACTCAGGATGACTCCGGAAGACCATCATAAGATGCTCAGGGCGTTTAAAACCTTGATGCACCCAGAGCTGATGGGAACCACATTTAAATACCTGATCCAACAAAAGGGATTCACGGATATCCTCGCCCTGAGCGGTATGCGGTTTACACGTGAGAGTGTACTCTAAGGGATAATAAAGTGGACGCTACTTCTTTAAGGCTTCTTTAAGCTTACTGAAGGCTGTAGGTAGGCGTAATGATTTCAAGGAATCATAGAACTCCCGCATTTTTTGCTTTTTTTCCAGCTTATCATGCTCGAGTAAATATCTTTTTTCTTCTTCGGTAATCCGGACTGCTGCCTGTGCCGCCGCCTCAGGATTAAAAAACTCGTGGAGATAATCCCATTCAGCCGCACATTTGGCTTCTCCTGTCGCCCGGTCTTCAAGGACCGTTGACTCTACGATTCGCCCCTCGACAACCCATTGCTGAATTGTGAGTTCACTGGCCGGTCCATATTTTTGGCCGTCCTCACCGATTACAAATGCAGGCATCTTTGATTTTGATCAGGGGCCGTATTCCTCCCCTATACTCATGTAGTCTTATTTTATCATGGTTAAAGATGGATATATAGCGACACATCCACCCGCCATTATTTCCAATCAAACGCCCCTTTTTTGAGGCAATAAATTTCGCCAACGATAAAAAGGGCTAAAAACCAAATCATTCCCCAGAATATCCCATTAGGAATCCCCGACAGGTTCTGGCCCAATAAGTCCTGAAAGCTGACAGCCCATGTATACATAAAAATCAACTCGATATCGAAGAGGATAAAGAGCATGGCCACGAGATAAAATTTAACTGAGAACCGGGGGGTAATACTTCCTTCAGAAATCATTCCGCACTCATAAGCACTATCCTTCGCTTTATTCAGACGGCCTTTCTGGCCAAGAATGATGGACGTTAATAGTGCGGCAACACCAAAAAAAAGGGCGACAGCAAGCTGGACAAAAACAGGAATATAATCACTGAACATACTAGTCCATAAATAATCACTCGTTTAAAAGAGTCAAGTGCGACCCTCGACTTTTAGACTTTTTTCTCGTTATTGGAGGGGCAGGCTTCTGTATGCTCGGGGGGTTCACGGGTGGGCTTTTGGGTTTCACGGACAATTTCCAGCTTGGTCCCGTGGTCTCGGACGAGGTGAAACTCGTCCCTCCAGTTTGTTTGGTCTTTATGTTCGCGGACAATTTCCAGCTTGGTCCCGTGGTCGTGGACGAGGTGAAACTCGTCTCTCCAGTTTGTTGGTCTTTATGTTCGCGGACAATTTCCAGCTTGGTCCGGTGGTCGTGGACGAGGTGAAACTCGTCCCTCCAGTTTGTTTGGCAGAGATTGTCCCTTCAGATCGACGATACCGGGGTTTGTCCGGTTCTTTGACGTTTTTCTCGCGGTTTGAGGGGCGGGGTTCTGCATGTCCGGGGGTTTCGCGGGTGGGTTTTTGTCATGAAAATTCTAAGATATTCAATTCCCCCTGATAAGGCCAATCATGAGAATGACCAACCAAACCTGCGCGGACTGGATTTTGAGTGACATATTGCCATTTCGCCGAATAACTTTCATTGGATCTTAATTGTGTGTCCCAAAAATCCTTCTGCCAGATTGATTGTTTAATAGAGACGTTCATCTTCCATTGCCTTGTAAAGATGGATTTCCAGTATTTTACCCAATCTTTGAGACTTGTAGGATATCCAGCATACGGGCTGCAAAAGAGATGAATATGATCAGGCATTAAACAATAATATCCCACGGTCCATCCTTTGGCCTGTTCCCATGAGGAAATTAATTTATCCTGAGCCTGTTTTGATGCAAAAATTGAAATTTTTTCCTTGGAGCAAACTGTTAAAAAGATGATGACCGATTTTCCATATTGGGGTTCATGGGGAGAATGGTGTACGGGAAATTTTCTGTCAGGTTTCATCTAATTTTTTTATGTTGGTTAATTATTTTCATAATTGGAGGGGCGGGGTTCTGCATGTCCGGGGGTTTCACGGATAATTTCCAGCTTGGTCCCGTGGTCGTGGACGAGGTGAAACTCGTCCCTCCAGTTTGTTTGGTCTTTGCATTCGCGGACAGTTTCCGGCTTGGTCCCGTGGTCGTGGACGAGGTGAAACTCGTCCC
>JAWXBN010000038.1 GCA_034440155.1 Verrucomicrobiota bacterium
GACCGGCCCGGTTGCCAAATGCCGGATGTCATCTCGAACGCCCGGCCCACAGCAAGCAGGGCCACTTTTCAGGGGGCTTTTTGGAGGGTCCGAGATTCTTGCTCGACCGAGATCACAGGATCCAGCCAAGAATATCACAATCAGGGTTCCTCGCCAAGGGCGCAAAGTTTTTTTAAAGCAGGGATTTTCACCACGGAGGGGCGAATGTTCTAGGGGCGAAGTACTAAGCTGTAGGGCGACCGGCCCGGACAAGTGAAAAGCAAGGCCCTCCATTTGCTTTTCCTTCGTGAGCATCGTGTCCTTCGTGGTGCGATTTGCTGCCACAACGGCAAGATACTCGCTTCTACCTTCACCCCATCTCCCTCCATCGGGGGGTGAAAATTCCGGGCTAGACTTTATTTGGATTGGGACTCGGCTTTTTTTATGGCTTTTTCTTCGCTCTTGTCTGTGCGGGCGCGGAAGGGTTTTGAAGTGTAAACGGGTTTAATGGAAAAAACGGCCATGATCGGACGGTGGTCGGAGGCTGATGTGTATTTGAGATAGTCGGGGTCACCGGGATGTTCCCGGTAAACAAAGGATTGATCGGCCAGAAAATGTTTAAAGAGGTTCTGATTCACCATCAGAAAGTCGAGCTGGGAGTATTCCCGGCGGCTGTCGAAATTATGGGTCCAACGGTCCCCGAGCCAGTCGTAGAGCCACAGATCATAAAGTTTATTTTCCGAACGCCTCTCGCCGATGATTGTTTTGAGGGGTTCGCTCCCATAACTGTCATTAAAGTCCCCGCCGATAATGATGTATCCGTCAGGATTCGTCGTGAGGAAATCGACAATATAACCACGCAGGGCGAGGGCTTCCCGCCTGCGGAGGATCGAGGGGAATGTACTACTGTCCGAGCCCCGCTTTGACTTGAGGTGTACCCCCATGACCTTGAGCTTGATTTCCTTTGAGATTTGGATAGTGCAGTCGATGAATCCCCTTTGGACGCCCTCTTGTCTGCCGCTGATCTCGAAAACATCATTGGTGCGCGGGGTGCTGCTCAGGACCGGGTAACGGCTGAGGATCACCTGCGAAATCCGGGGGCTGGCTCCCGTGACGCGTTCGCTATAAGCATATTCGAGCCCGTTTTCCTTGAGCTGGTTTTTAAAATCTTCAAAATATTTATCATCACCCATTTCCTGAACGATGAGGATGTCGGGATTCATGCTCTTGAGGATCGAGACGACCGCTTTTTTTTCCGAGGGTGGTTTTTCTGCGTCTTTTACGTATTTCCCATCGATTTCACGGTCGGTGGAGGTCCAGTTCCTGATATTATAACTCGCCACACTAAAAGTGCTGGCGGCATTAGTTTGCGTGTCTTGTCCGTGGAGCGGACAGGCAAACAAGAAAAACAGGATAATGGGGATGCTGCTGATGAACCGCATGTAACGGACAAATTTCTGCAAAGATGACAGAAACGCAAGGAAGAAAAGTAGAAGCAAGAATCTTGCCGCTTTTCAGGGGGCTTTTTGGCTTTTTGGCTTTTTGGAGGGTCCGAGATTCTCGCTCGATCGAGATCACAGGATTCAGCCAAGAATATCACGAAAGGGATTTCTCGCCAAGGGCGCAAATTGCTCCGCCCGTGGCTCGGGGCATCCTGCCCGAGATTTGTTCGTGAAACTCAGTCCACGGCTTGCGCGAGAATCATGGGCAGGATGCCCATGCCACGGGCCAGAGTTTCACGGTGACATCCGACATTTGGCAACCGGGGCTCGGTCGCCCTATAGAAAAAGCCCGCCCGCCCAGCGTGTAGGGCGAGCGGCCCTGCTTGCCACGGGCCAGAGTTTCACGGTGACATCCGACATTCGGCAACCGGGCTCGGTCGCCCCACAGAAAAAGCCTGAAAGCGGCGAGATGCTCATTTCTACCTTCATTTCTGGCTCGCCAAGCGACAAGGATCATGAGCAAAATGGGTATTCTATGAGTAAACCGGACAGTCGGGGAAATAAAATCCAGAGGAGTCTCTTTGTGAAGAGTTTCCTCCCGGTCTTTGCTTTGCTTTTGAGTTTTGCACTCTTTTTCCTCCAGCAGCACGAGTGGATGCCTTTGGTGAATCTGGAAAAACAAACAATTAGCGAGAGATTCAAGTGGCGTGGGCCTTTGCCCAAAGATGATCGGATTATTATTTTAGCGATTGATGATGTTTCTAAAGAACTGGATGCAGGCAAACTCCGTGAGGATGAAATACAAATAGCCCCGTTGCAATTAATGCTTAAAGGATGGCCTTTCCCGCGTGAAACATATTCTTATGTGATTGATCGTCTCATCCAGTCAGGAGCAAAGGTGGTGGCATTTGATATGCTTTTTCCTTCTGAAAGTATTCATGGAAAAAAAGATGATGAAAAGCTCGCTCAAGCCCTGGAGGAAAATTATTCACAAGTCGTCGTTGGCGCAAATATTCAAAATGCTAAGACTCCCGGGGTGAGTGAAACGGGTAACTTGAATGGTATTTCCCTGCCGGTCGACAGCTTGATGTTGGAGCATTCTTCTGAATACGTTGGATTTGTGAATTATTTTCCAGGGATTGACGGGGTCATCCGGTATGCGGTCCAGGAAGTTTCAAAGGAAGTGCTTGCGGGTGCGTCACAGACTACGGATATTCAGGAATGGCAACAAAAGTATTTCTCTTGGGACGCGCAAGTGGCAAAAAAAGTCGATCCTTCCATACGATTGAGACCTTATTTGAATCCGGGAATGATTAATTACCAAGGCCCTGCCGGTAGTTACCGGGAGTACTCCCTCTATGAGATGTTCCTTCCGTCGTTTTGGGAGAGTAACTTTAAAAATGGTGCATTTTTTAAGGGGAAAATCGTTTTGATCGGTCCCACCGGAAACTGGACGCAGGACTATCATGAGACCCCCTATGGACAGATGGCCGGGGTAGAGATCCATGCGAATGCCATAGCGACTATTTTAAGGGATAATTATTTGAACGAACTGTTTAAATGGTGGACGAATGCACTCATTATCCTTTTTTCCATTCTAGCCGTGGTCATGACGGTGCAATTTGCGCGGAATATCTGGCTCAGTGCAGTGGGATTTCTGGTTATCTTGATTTGTTTCTGTGTCATCGGGCAAATTGCTTTCGAGAAATACCTTTTGATTATCCCGATGGCGTGGGCATTGGTCGGGATTATTATGATGGAGGGGGTGGGGTTGGTTTACCGGATCACGATTGAAAAGATGGAGCAGAGCAGGATCCGATCTACCTTTGACCGGTTTGTCTCGAAAAATGTCGCCAGTTATATCCTGAAAAACCGGGAGGAATATGAGCAGGCCCTCGGAGGGGTGCGTAAACCCGTGACGGTTCTTTTCTCCGATATCCGGGGATTTACCACGATGACCGAGTCTGCCGATGCCGGTGCCCTCGTGGAACAGCTGAATGAATACTTTAGCGAAATGGTGCCGTGTGTCTTCCGTCATGGTGGCACACTCCATAAATTTATCGGGGACGCTGTGATGGCAGTCTGGGGGGATACCCATTCCCTCGGGCTAAAGGAAGACGCGCTGGCCGCACTGCGTTCCATCTGCGAAATGACCGAGCTTTTGCGCAAGCTCAATGTCAAATGGAAAGCTGTCGGCAAGGAAGAGCTCAAAATCGGGGTGGGTCTGAACCATGGTGATGTGATCGTCGGATATATTGGCTCGCCTGAAAGGATGGAGTTTACCGTGATCGGCGATGCGATCAATCTGGGCTCGCGTCTCGAAGGGGCGACAAAGGAGTTTAAAACCGATAAATTAATCGGCGAATCCGTCGCGCAATTTGTCCGTGAGGAATTCTGGCTCCAGTCCGCGGGCGTCGTAAAAGTCAAGGGCAAGACCAAACCGGTCGGTGTTTTTATCCCGATTTGTGAAAAAGGCAAAGAACCACCCGATTTTAGACAGTCTTGGCTAGAGAAATATGAAAAGGCTTATGCCCTCTATATGGATAAACAATTTGTTCAGGCAAAAATCACATTTGAATCCTGTCTCGAAGAGGTACCTGATTCAGCCCTTTCAATGACCTACCTGGATGTGTGTGAGGTACTTATCAATGATCCACCCGATGATACTTGGAATGGAACCATCGAAATGAAGACGAAATAGAGAAAATTTAACTTGCCTTAAATAGATTTACATCGTAAATACATTGTAAAGAGTCAAGATGTTTTATTATGGAAATTTTAGACAGGTTGAATATGCTAATTCGTAAATCAAAATCGAGTATTCAGAGTTTGGACACCGTAGCGAGGCCGACCCATTTCGCCAGGTGTAGGGCGAGCGTCCTGCTTGCCGCGGGTGGAGCAAATTACACCACGAAGGAAAATCAAATGGAGGGCCTTGCTTCTGCTTGTCCGGGCCAGAGTTTCACGGTGACATCCGACATTCGGCGACCGGGCCGGTCGCCCTACAGGAAAAGCCCGCCCGCCCAGTGTGTAGGGCGAGCGGCCCTGCTTGCCACGGGCCAGAGTTTCACGGTGACATCCGACATTCGGCGACCGGGCCGGTCGCCCTCAAAAAAGCCAGAAAGCGGCAAGATACCGCTTCTACCTTCATCCCATCTCCGACATGCCGCATTTACCCTTGTCGAGTTACTGGCCGTCATTTCTATCATTGGTATTTTATTGGTGGTAGGAGTGATGGGGATGAGGGGATTAGGTGGAGCGGCAAAGGTAACAGGGGCAGCAGATCAGGTGAAGGTTTTTATCGATGGTGCTCGGCAATATGCAAAAACCTATAATACGGTAGTGGTTGTCGGAATTGTTTCGCCTAATGTCACTGGTGGAGCAACAAACGATATGCTGAAGGTCATGGCGGCTTTTTATCCTCAACTCGGTGTAAATGGGGAGACGACAAATTGGGTAGCCATCGGGAACACTTACTCTCTTCCAGATGGAGTTTACTTCGATGTGACGAACCGCTCTTCAATCGTAACAACCGCGACAGCGACGAATTTCTTTGATGTCGCTACAAATGCCGTTTTTGCCCCGAGTAATTCGATCGCTTATAGTGGAGGAGGGAGGCGGATGGATACCGGGATCGCTTTTTCCCCGGATGGTGCACTGACAAATGCCGGAAGCTTTGATGGTTATGAAAATAAGATTTTTATTCCCCTGATTCCGGGCAAACGAGTGGTGGGAGGAACCCTTCAAGTGGCGGACTCACAAACGAATCTAGCTGCTGTGATCGAAATCAGCGGGCAAACGGGACAAACCATCATTAAAAGGGTGCAATGATTATGAGAATTCAGAATCATCAAGCCAGCAAATCGTGTAGGGCGAGCGGCCCGCTTGCCACGGGTGGAGCAAATTGCACCACGAAGGACACGATGATCACGAAGGAAAAGCAAATGGAGGGCCTTGCTTCTGCTTGTCCGGGTCTGGCGTTCACGGTGACATCCGACATTCGGCGACCGGGCCGGTCGCCCTACAGCTTCGCACCGAGCACCTCGCACCTAGAAGATTCTCCCTTTCGTGTTGCAAATTGCAGTTCTAGCGAGAACCCCGATTGTGATATTCCTGCCGGATCCAGTGATCTCGGTCGAGAGGAATCTCGACCCTCCAAAAAGCCAGAAAGCGGCAAGATACCGCTTCTCCCTTCATCCCATCTCCTATCTCCCATCTCCAATATCCTATCTCCTACACCTCACTCCTATCTCCGACATGCCGGTTTTTCCATGATCGAGGTTTCGGTGGCGATTGCCGTGATGGCCTTTGGGATTGTGGCTATTCTGGGGCTTTTTTCCTTGAGTATGGGGGGGGCTAAAGATAGTGCTACGGATTCTGTAACCGCATTGAAGGCCATGGACATTCTCGCGAATGCCAAGACACAGACTTTCACGAATAATTCTGGTATTATTAGAGGAGTCTTTTTGGACCTCTCACAGCCGACGAATTTCTGGGCTATTTATTACGACAGTTCCGGGGTTATGGTTTCTAACCAGACAAATCAGGTGAATGCATCTACGGCGCTAGCTGCGCGAGGGGCTTATGCCGCGCAAATTGTTACCCATGCCTTTGGGGTTGATAATGGGGGGGGCACGATCGAATGGAATCCGGCTTTGAGCAACAACCCTATTATTTATTCGCTGCCCATATCGACCAATATAGCTCTCCTCCAAATCAAAGTAATCTATCCGGCTATATCCACCAACCAACAAACCACAAATTTTTTCCAGACGGTCATTGTAAACCGGGGGCAATAAAAAGTATGAGAATCCAGAATTATCCATTCAGCAAATTGCGTAGGGCAAGAGGCCTGCTTGCCGTGGGTGGAGCAAATTGCACCACGAAGATCACGAAGATCACGAAGGAAAAGCAAATGGAGGGCCTTGCTTCTGCTTGTCCGGGCCAGAGTTTCACGATGACATCCGACATTCGGCGACCGGGCCGGTCGCCCTACAAAAAGCCAGAAAGCGGCAAGATGCCACTTCTCCCTCCCTCCTATCTCCGACATGCCGCTTTTAGTCTTTTGGAAATTGTTGTTTCTACGGCGATTGTCGCGGTTCTTTCGCTGATCATGCTCCAGATATTGAGTAAAATGCTCGATGCCAGCAAAATCGAGATGGCACGGATGGATGCCTATGCTAACGGGCGGAATGTGCTTGAGCTGATGTCCCGCGATATCAGCAGGACTCTGGTGGAGCAATCTACCAATGGAGACGGCTCTGTCGGGAACTGGACGGGCATTCCTGCGGGAACGGAGATGAATTGGCGGAGTATCTATGTCCGTTTTAATACGAATATTATTTATCACATGGACACAAATTCTTCTCCGATCATTATCTACTCGGGCGCGGTTCCGATCACGAGGGGGAGTGCCGACTCCGGGCTACGGGCGATCGGATATGGACTATCTAACGGGATGTTGATTCGTTATCAGAAGGTTTTGATAGATTCTGCAGATAATACACCTACTTTGGCGGGCGTATGGGCTTCAGGTGGCGTCACAAATGACCAATTTATTATTACCGATTATCAAGCGGCCGTGGCTAATCAGGAAGTGATTGCAGAAAATATTTACTGGATGAAAATTGAAGGGCCAGGCACTGATCAGCCTGTTTACACCTTGCCGAACCGAGTGAGGATTACCATGCGTGCTGCTTCTCGGGATATCATAGAGAAAATAAAGAGGAATCCTGCGCTGACAAATACTTTGCTTTACCTCAGTGAGAGCACCATCACGAATAGCAGCGATTTAACCAGTGCCGGAATCCGGGAAATCTCGATGACCATCCCGATGAATTAATGAGGAAAAACTATGAAATTTCAAAATCATCCAGTCAGTAAATCGTTTACGGCAAGCGGCCCGCTTGCTCCCTCTCCTGGTGGGACATGCTTCCGCATGTCCGGGGCTAAACGGATAAATTCTCCTGCCCAGTCCCGTGATCTCGGTCGAGAGAGAATCTCGGGACCCTCCAAAAAGCCAGAAAGCGGCACGATGCCACTTCTGCCTTCATCCCATCTCCTATCTCCTACACCTCCCTCCCTTCGTGGTCTTCGTGTGCTTCGTGGTAAAAACCTCTGCTCGGAATCCGGTATGGCCTTGGTCATAGTCCTATCGATGCTGGCACTGGTCACGGTCG
The DNA here is from genome assembly GCA_034440155.1 of Verrucomicrobiota bacterium. Classification (NCBI taxonomy): domain Bacteria; kingdom Pseudomonadati; phylum Verrucomicrobiota; species Verrucomicrobiota bacterium. Next base: position 7,601 of record JAWXBN010000038.1, read on the forward strand.
TAGCGGTTAGTTTTACGATGTTTTCCATGATGGAGAGCCGGAATGCCCGGAATTTCTTAAAATCGGCACAAGGCGGTTTTGTAATGGACTTGGCCTTGGGTGATGCAATGCATAAAATCGTCGCGGGGAGTCCACAGATAGGGACAAATTATTATTGGGTGAGTGCTCCTGGCCGCCTCTGGCGTGTGGGCGGGATTAATTCTGCCGGTGCGACGAATAAGCTTTTCCCGACAAATCAATTTTTTGCCCCCTCGTACTCGGGCGACTTTGCTGCTTTGTCTAATGAGAGTGGTTATATTAATCTTTACTCAGAAACAACAAATCTCTTTACCAGTACAAATCAAATCGGGTTCCATCCCACAAATACCTTTGTGAATATGAATGGGGCGCAACGGGGGTATAAAATCGCTCCTGACGGGAATCCGAGTGGACTCACGAATAATGCCCCGGTTCCTTTGACTGTCCAGTGGGTGCAAATTGCCCGGGATATGACTCAGCCCATCAATTCAAATAACCCCGTCGTGGGGCGTTACGCCTACTGGGTGGATGCCGAAAATGCCCGGCTCAATATCAATGATTTCGGCATTACAAACCGCGTAGGCTGGAGGGGTTTGTCCCCCCAGGAGTTTGCTGTGGATGGAGTACTTTCGGGAATAACAGGTGCAGATTTAGACAGTTACCGTCTTCCCCTCCCTGTCGTGATCGGCTCGCCAAATTTACCCCTGACCACCTATACGAATACGTCTTTTTTCCGCCGGGTCGATGACCTCCGTATGGCGGGTATTACTGATGCGAATATCAAAAATAATGCCTTTTACCTGACCGCCGTCGGGCGTGATATCGAGGTGGATAATGGCGGACGGCTCCCGATCAACCTGGATGCTTATAATGGAACATATAATCCGATTGATTCCGATCAGAATGCAAGGTTGCCTTCAAGTATGGGTGGGGCTTCTGTGTATAGGAATCATCCCATGGCCGTATGGTCAAATTCAGTTTATTCCCCTAGGTTATCAGGAAAAACCTGGGATCCGTCAGTTAGTGGGGGAACTTCGCCAACGACAAATGACGTGCATTTCGGACCTGATTCATACGGTACTTTCGATGAATATACTAATGCTGTGGCAATCTATCAAAATGCTCCTTCGACGTATATTAATGTGGTTTATAATCCGGATCCTTCGACATTAGATCCTGATCCAATGATGTTTTTCGGAGGTACAATTGAAGGTGATCAGATTACGATTGTTCCAGGAACCTCAGGTTCTCAAGGGATTGGTTATTTAGCTCCAAACTATTATCTTTTTGCGGAAAGTACAGTCATCACCCCCTCCCTTGCACCGCAAAGTCCTGATTGGTTGCTTTCACGATTGATGGGGAGCCGTAAAGGATCGGGTTGGGAACCTGCTAAACCATTCAGCACAGGTTTTGAAAACCGCCGGACGACAGACAAAATATGGGATAAGTCCAGGGATTATGACGTAGTGGCCATGCAGCGTTTGACCCAGACACGCGATTTTGCAGCAGAACCTAACTGGTTCGTCAAACCCACGGCGACTAGCAATAATCAGGAGCCAGCCAATAATGCCACACTTTCCACAGGGGCTGATAACGGAAAATATACGTGGAACGAAATGTCCCAAATACTGGCTAATATCAATACTTGGCGTCAGACAAATGTGGCGATGACAGCCAAAGGGGATGTGGATGTTACTGTGGTTCCTCCTGATAATTGGGCGAATATAGGTGGTTATAATTGGCCTGTGACAGACACGGTGAATAGTCCGATTAATCCTTCGGGGGGACTCATTGCTAATAATGTTACCAATATTAGCAGGGGAAGTACGGCGAACAACCAGCCTGTTGTTTTAAATCAAAATCTCGGAAACCGCCCTCTGCCTTACATTAACGAAGTGGGATTAACCATTGTATCATCGGGTGGAAAATTGATGAATTTTAATGTGAATGTGGAAATGTGGAATCCAGCCTATGTACCGACTTCTGAACCCTGGGATCTCGGGATTCTGATTTTACTCCCGGAAGCACCCTATGCAGTAGGAGCTGAGCAAGGTACTATTACATTTGGGATAAGAGCACCTGATGAGACATATTACTCAAATGCCGCCCTCTCAGGTAATGGGAGCATGATGTACGGAGATCATAATAACCCTGAACGTTATCGCACCCTCACCTATAGGGAAATGGATGGGAGCGGTGGAACACTCCCTGTAGCACCTCAAGCAGCTCAAGCCGGTTATGGTCCAGCGTCTATGAGGGGTTCCATTTGGAGGGCTCCCGGGGCTTTAGATGGTAGTTTTATGGTCAAAGGTGGCGCAGGAGGCGTTGATGGACTTTATAAAAATGCCAATACAGGGGTTGTGGATTGCCCGACTAATTCTCTTGGTGGAGGAACTATCGAGTGTTCAAACTTTGACCGTACATTAGGGCATAAAACAAAATATTTAGGCCGTTGGCATGCCCCGATTACTACTGGTGGGGGTCCGGGGCGATTTGTGGTGCTAAAGAATGCGCACTTGGTGGATTGGCGTGTTCCGCAGCGTTTAGATATCGCTCTTTTACCAAATAAAGTAAGATACGGTAATTATGGCCTGGTTCCCGGGGGATTAAGTGACTATACTTTGGGAGTAAATAGTTTTGGCGGTCTGAGCTTTGTTCAGGCTGATGATGGATTTATCGATGTAAATCCAGATGATGCTGAGGACGGGAGGAAAATTAATACCGCTGTCGCCGTCGCTGTCATGAAAATGCCTTCTCATAATAATAATCAAAAGGTTTTGACTATTTTTGATGAGTTTCCCACTTTGGCGGCTGGTTCACGGGCTAATAGTATCAGTGGCCAAAAAATGGCTCCGTTTTATCAAATTGTTCCACAACCCCGGATTAATCCCCGGGACGAACCAGATACGGACGTGGGCGGGGATGTGGGAATGCCCCAGACAAAATATCTTCCTTTTTTAAATGTTCCTATTCAGGCTAATGGCACCACGATTGTGAGTCGTGAAGTGGATGATCCCCAGGTCGGATCGCGGGCTGCCCAGATCGATGTAAGGAGGACTGCTGCCAATGAAACAAATAATATCGTGAATGCCTCCGATGCCAATGACTGGTTAATGCTTTCGGCCAGTAGTGCACACTCCATGGGAACGGTGTCACAAGTGGTCAGGGATAATTATAATGGGGGAGATGGAGGTGGTGTAGACTGGGCTGGTGGTTATCCAAATGATTCAGAAAATGCCACGGGGCCTCTCCTCAGCGGAAATTCATCAAGATATCAGACGGTTTATTCAACGGGAACAGAATGGCCCGGTGAAGTGGGTGCGACCAATAAGGCACTGACATTAAATACATCAGCAAATAAATGGTCTACTACCGGAACAAATTGGACAGCGATGGGAGGCTCCAAACCCCGTTTCTCAGGGTGGGGGGATGGCGACGGGGATCTGACCAGTCAATTAATCAAAATGAATGATTATGAGCACCCGGCAGAGCTGGGGTATGTCCATACCGGGCGCCCGTGGAGGACACTCCGGTTCGGACGTAGTTATTACGGGACTGATGCTTCCCAGAATATCCGTACGACGAGTATGGCATGGCCACAAAATACCATCGACACGACAAACTCTGTCCCTGACTGGTATCTTTTTGATCAATTCCTCGGAATGTCCGTGACAGCGGATAATGCTCCCCAGGAATGGAAGGATTTAATTAAAGAAACCGGATTTCACGGTTCATCCCTCGGTATGGTGACTAATCCCCGCCGTGGCACGATGGCGCTGAATCCAGCGATTTATACCGCCCAATATACAAATGGTGTCCCAGCGGCTCTGTCCCGCCTGAAACCATTGATTTCGATGTTCACTAATATCGTGGCTACCGCTGATCTGATGAATGTCGTGCAAGCCGTTTACATGCCGACAAATTCCATTGCGGGTTCCTACGAGGGTTATGTCCCCGGCCCTACGGGTGACCGGTTCGGGATTCCAGGTGTTTTAGATAGTCCAGGGGAGCTGTCCGAGGTATTTGGACGGATGACCGCAGGAACGGTCAATGCCAGTGCACCCTATACCACTATGGTCACCGATGTCTGGGGTGGGAACAAACCAACACTTCCACAAACAGGGGCTAACACTGTATTCGCCGATGGCTGGACGAAGGTCAATAACTCTGGCACGACCATTGAAGCCGGAGCTTCCGCCTTCCCGAAAGAACTCCTCCGGGCTGTCGGTGCCCAGATGAGCCCGCGTACAAGATTTTTCCACATTTATGTCTGTGCCCAATCTTTTGGAGGTCCTTGGGTGAATGGCCAGCTGGGACCAAATACCAAAGTTACCGGGGAATTCTGGAAAGAGGTCCTTGTGGAACGTTATAATCGTTACAATGAAAATGCTTATAAACCGGAATACCGGATCGTCTGGGAAAAGGCACTTTGATAGGGGGAGGACAAAGTTAAAAGTCGAAAGATGGGAGATGGGAGAATGTTCTAGATGCGAAGTGCTAGATGCTCAGCGTGTAGGGCGACCGGCCCCGGTTGCCGAATGTCGGATGTGACCGTGAAACTCCGGCCCGTGGCAAGCAGGGCCGCTTGCCCTACACGCTGGTTGGGCGGGGTTTTGCGGTAAGGCCAGCGGCCCCCGGTCGCCGAACGCCTGATGTGACCGTGAAACTCTGGCCCGTGGCAAGCAGGGCCGCTTGCCCTAC
>JAWXBN010000039.1 GCA_034440155.1 Verrucomicrobiota bacterium
GGAGCTAACCCCTTCCGACAACATAATAAAATTTCAAAAACCCGGCTTGATCCAAGCCGGGTTTTTTATTGCCTTAGGGTCTTGGGCATATTTACAAACAAATTGCTCAACAGAAAATTTTCTTCATTCAAGGACACCGCAGGAGGCGTTTATTTTTTTGCAACGAGTGTCAGACGGGACCAATACCAGATGATTTTACCGTCCTCCGTCGCGAGGTGATAAATACGTTTCACGCTCTCGGGGGCATCCTGCACGAGGGCCAGAACGGCCTTACGGTTCTCCGGACTTGTATTCGCGGTCTGGAAATACCATTCTAGATCAGGTTGTTTAAAAGGGGAAAGCTCTGCCCTCCCGACATCCAATCCAGCATGGGTACACAATATCCGCCACGCGCCTGGGCTCAAGAAACGGTGATGGCTCGGGTCACGGAATTTCTCGACCTGATGAATCCACTCCTCCGCTTCGGGTTCATCATCCTCGACCGATCCGTCGATTAGAATAAAGTATCCGCTCTTTTTTAAGACACGGGCGACCTCGTGGACAAATTGCTCTGGTGAACTGAAATGATGGGCGGCGACCCGGCAAGTGACGAGGTCAAATGATTCATCCGCGTAGGGGAGCTCCTCTGCAGCATGTTGTTTTGTTTGAAGACAAAGTCCGCGTTCCTGAGCGAGTTGTAGCGTGGCGTGGAGCATTCCTTCGCTGAGATCGGCCGCCGTTACCACATAACCGGCCCCGGCTAGATAAAGGGCGGTATGTCCGCCACCCGTGCCGATATCAAGAGCCCTCATTCCTTTGTGGAAGGGAATCCCACGTAAGGCATCTTGCACATCACTGACATTCGATAAAATATGGTTTTTGCCATAATTGGCACTTTGCCGGTCAAATTGTTCTTGGGCTTTTTTCTGGATATTATCGAGGGTGCTCATGGGGGGAAAGTTTAACTCTACTCCCTCCATTTACACCAGCCACAACTTCCACCAAAAGCCCATATCTCAGACCTCACCCATCCGGGAAGGATCAGATAATACAATCAAGAATGATCGTCGTCGGAAGTACCGAATGCCTCGTTGACAAATGTGAAAATCGCCGTGCCCACCCCGACGACTATGAATGTGGAGATCAAACGCCACAAAACCTCACCACGGGTAAAGTCCCAAATCCGGAGGATGCTGACTAGCACGCAGAAAATAACACAACCGGTAATCACATAAAAAGAAACCGCACGAACCAAATGAGGATTCAGGAAACCTTTCGGTTTTTTGGCCTGTTTCTTTTGATTCGGGATGGGAGGCGTGGATGAATCACTCATAATACCCTCTCGTCTACCCGGTTAAAAAACCTTGAGGTCACGATGATCATGGGGGAGTTCTTTCCCCTCGGCAGCTAGTTTCGCGAGGGTTTTCTGTTTCTCCCGCTCGCGCTTGGTCATCCAGTCATCCCAAGATTTTCCGGCAGCCATGTCGGACCCAGTGATCCTGATGTCTTTGAGATTTTTGATAAGATAACGAACCGGCACTGCATTATCCGGAAGGTACACCTCGATAAAAGGTTCAGCAGTTTTGAACTCGCGATTAAAGAGAAATCCTTCAATCGATGTACCATCATTGAAATCAATCGTCACATCACCACGGTAATCAAAGGCTTTATTGGCTATTTCAGAAATTTGTTGTGTTTCCATAAGTGTATCGATTTAGACAGACTGGGGATTAAGCGTGAACTTCACAGTATCCATGAAACCGCGCATCGTACCAAAGGTTTCATCTACGGCACTGGCTTCATAACCGCAGTGAACCATACAATCAGCGCAGTGTTCATTGCCGCTTTTGCGTCCGTAATTTTCCCATTCAGTGGTTTCAATCAATTCTTTGAAGGAGGGAACATAACCTTCCCCGAGCAAATAACAGGGTTTTTGCCATCCAAAGATATTAAAAGTCGGGTTACCCCAAGGTGTGCATTCATATTCACGTTCGCCTTGGAGGAATTTCAAGAAGAGAGGCGACTGGTTAAAGCGCCATCCTTTTTTCGGGTTGTCCAAAATCTTCTGGAAAAGTTCGTGAGTACGGGAACGCTTCAGGAAGTGGGCTTGGTCAGGGGCTTTCTGGTAGCTGTATCCCGGCGACATCATCATTCCTTCGACCCCGAGCTTCATCATTTCATCAAAGAACTCGCGGACACGTTCAGGATTCGCTTCATCAAAAAGTGTGGTATTCGTCGTCACGCGGAATCCGCGTTTGAGCGCTTCTTTAATCCCCTTGATAGCCACGTCGTAAATCCCGTCACGGCATACAGCCATGTCATGTTCTTCTTTGAGCCCATCCATATGAATGCTGAATGTCAGATATTTAGAGGGTTTAAATAGGTCGAGCTTGCTTTTGAGGAGGATCGCATTTGTACAGAGGTAGATATATTTCTTGCGGGCCACGAGGCCTTCCACAATTTGAGGCATCTCGGGATGGAGGAGGGGTTCGCCCCCGGGAATACTGACCATCGGAGCACCACATTCCTCGGCTGCCGACCAGCATTGCTCTGGGGTCAAGCGGCGTTGGAGAATGTGTTCGGGATACTGGATTTTACCACAACCGGCACAAGAGAGATTGCAACGGAAGAGCGGCTCCAACATCATAACGAGTGGGTATTTATCGTTACCGCTGAGTTTTTTACCCAACACGTAACTAGCGACTGTCCAAGCTTGAGAAATAGGTACTGACATAGTTTTATAGAGTTTCTGAATTAAGCTAGTATGTTAACAATCAAAATGAAAATGTCAATCAATTCAGGACTCTTTATGTCCTGTTTTAAATCTATCATTTTCCGTGACTTAAGTATGGTTAATTTCTGTCGTTGTCGAATTCAATATCACTTATTATTCCGTTTGTTTTGATGTGTGTATTAAATCATTTGTAAAAAACAACTTACAACTTTTCTCCGATGTCAGAAGTGCCATGAAAACCTTTAAGAAATCAATCCCCATAAGCGCCCGTATGACAAAAAGCTCTAAGAATTTATTAATCTTTTCTGAGATAAGAGTTAAGCTATGGAGAGCCAAAAACGAAAATCTTAGCTAGGGCGACAGCCCTCATTCACAGCATAACAATAGGGGAGTATCCTGCGCAATTTGCTCGCTACACCTCGAGTTTTTCATGGTGCAGACCGTAGGCGAGGAACTTTGCTAAACGTCTACGCATGAATCCAAACCGGGACAATATCCTCATGGGTAGCGGCGGGACAAATTCCCCGGAGGAATTCAGGGCTTGGGTAATCACCCGCTTCTGCACCATTTCTTGGAATCTCTGGATGGCACGCGTCGAGGGAAAACGCCGTTTTTGGATGGTTTCCAAAGCAATATCGAGTTTATCCCCGGAAACATCTGACTGCCCCTGTAAAAGCGGCACGAGGATATTAGCCGAGCAAATGGCATCTTGAATGGCGTAATTTACCCCGACACCACCGACGGGTGACATGATATGTGCGGCATCACCAATGGCGAGGAACCCGGGCAAATGCCACTTGGGCAAATATCCGGTCTGCACTGCCAGCAGCGATGTCTGGTTCCACTCCTTGAGCTCATCCATCCGGTCAGCGAAAAAGGGGAAAATCGAGAGCAAATTGCGTTTCATTGATTCCATGCCTTCTTCCTTGAGCCCTTTGAATCCGCCCTTGAGGATGACGTAACCCATTTGCCAATAATCACCGCGGTTGATCGCAATAATAAAATTACCCTGCCTGATTTTTATCTCAAGGCCGCCGGGCACTGCGTCTGTATCTTTTTTACTGAGGCGGAACCACAGCACATCCATCGGCGGGGCGGTTTTAATCATTTCCAGACCTGATTTTGTCCGCAAGGTGGAGTTCCGTCCATCAGCAGCGATGACCACACTCGCCAGAATATCGAAAGGTTCCTCGCCTTGGCGTTCTCCTTTAATCCCGGTCACCCGCCCGTTGTTTTTGATCAAATCCGCGGCACGTGTGGACATGAGGAGGCGGACATTCGGATAAGACTGCATCTTTTTCGCCAGCAAATCCAAAAAATGTTCCTGCGGGATCATAGCCACAAAAGGGAAATCCGTCTTTAACCCGGTAAAGTCCGCAATCGTGTATTCCTTGTTCCCGATAGTCATAGAGAGTTTCTCAAGTTTGCCCCGTGAAAAAGCCATGACCTCGTCTGCAATGCCAAACTCTTTCAATACATCAAGGGTCGCGGGATGAACCGTATCACCTCGGAAATCCCGGTCAAAATTCCCGTGTGACTCGAGGATCGTCACATCGACTCCAGCCCTCCCCAGTAACAAAGCCAGCATCATTCCGGCCGGGCCTCCCCCGGCAATCACACATTGAGTTTGGATCGTTTCCCCCATAAGAGAGAGGATTCAAGCACAATACTCACCCTTTACTCCAGAAAAAAATCTTGAACCACTGGCTTGCGAACTGGTCATTTACTTATATCATACTCTGGAACGTGAGAAACACCCCCAGTCCGACATCGCACAAGAAATGGCATGAAAGGAACTTCGTCACAGAAGTCATGCTCCCGGCTCTCTTTACCAAACGCCATGGAAATCAACACAAATTGCGCGACCTCAAGCTCGGAGCCAAAGACGTCGCTATCACGTGGATCGGCCACGCTTCCTTCCTGATTCAAACACAAACGGACAATATCCTCATCGACCCCATTTATGCGAATTGGATCATGGGCATCAAACGTCTCAAAAAGCCGGGGCTCCATATCCGCGACCTGCCCCCGTGCAATCTCGTACTCATCACACATGCCCACTTCGACCACCTGCATCCGCGCACTTTGCGCAAGGTCGCGTGTGGACAACCCATCGTCGTTCCTGAGCACTGCGGTTCTTTGGTCAAGCATTTGAATTTCTGCCAGGTCTATGAGATGCGCTGGTGGGAGACCATCTCCTTTGGTTCTGTCAAGGTGACTTTTACCCCGGCAAAACACTGGGGGGCAAGAACTTTAGTCGATGGCCACCGGGCCTTCGGGGGATTCATGATCGAGTGTAATGGGAGAAAGATTTTTCACAGCGGTGACTCTACTTATTTTGAGGGTTACAAGGAAATCGGAAAAAGACTCCACCCTGATATCGCACTCATGCCCATCGGGTCTTATGAAACCATCAGCGGCCGCGATAATCATATCCGCCCCGAAGATGCCGTTAAGGCCTTTGAAGATACTGGTGCCAAATGGTTTATTCCTATGCACTACGGCACATTCCGCCTCAGCCATGAGCCGATTGAGGAACCCCTCCAGCTCCTTTTTAAAGCCGCCCTCAAACACGCCGTCTCAAGCCGCATCCGTATCCTCGACCCCGGTAAAGCAGAGATTTTTTAAGTCATCATTTTGTATACGGACACATGAGGTCCATTCGAAATTCTGGGGCACCACCCGCAGAAACTACGCAAACCCTCGACCTCGATGGTTCATTCTTTCCCACACACATTCAGCCCTTCCGTTTGCAGGGACAGGTGATACCTGATACATTGTGGGCATGTCAGGACTTGTCGATGCACATTTGGATCACCGGAGGAGCTACGAGGACTTCTATTACGTTTACCCGGTAATCTCCCGCCGTTCCAAAGGTGTGTCGATCGGGGTAAATCTTAACCCGGATAAAGTCTGTAATTTCGACTGTGTTTATTGTGAGGTAGATCGCAAAACCCCGGCCCGTACCAAAACCGTTGATCTGAATATCCTCGAGGCGGAACTCCGCTCCATGATCGGTATCTGGAAAAGTGGGGAACTCTTTCAGAAAGAGCCTTTCTCCTCCGCCCCCGGGAATCTACACCGCCTCAATGACATCGCCCTCAGCGGGGATGGGGAACCCACCAGCCACAGGGAATTTGACCGGGCAGTGGAAATCGTCGTGCGTTTACGCGCGGAGCTTTGTCCTCCCGATTGCAAAATCGTCTTGATCACTGATGCTGCAGGCCTCGACCGTGAAGCCGTCCGCCGCGGACTCACCCTCATGGATCAAAATAACGGGGAGGTCTGGGCTAAACTCGACGCGGGCACGGAGGAATATTACCGCCTCGTGAACCGTTCTTTTGTGTCTTACGACAGAATCCTCAAAAACCTGGAATCCACCGCTAAGGAACGCGCCATCTATATCCAGACACTTTTTATGAATATCAAAGGGCTCCCACCCAGTCCGGAAGAAATCAATGCTTATTGCAAACGCCTCTGCAAATTGCTCTCCCAAGGCGCGCAAATTGCGGGGGTGCAACTCTACACGATCGCACGCCCCACCCCCGAGGTATGGGCCACGGCTTTGGATAAAACCAGCTTACAAAAAATTGCGGAGACCATCCGACAAATAACCGGTTTGCCGGTTGAAGTCTTTAATGGGACAGCCTAACCTCAAGCACAGCGTAAAAAGCACTTTCTGTTTTATCGCCGTATTATTTGAATTTTAAAATCGGATCCCTTATGTCTTTTTCTTTCCAACCCAGCCAAAAGAGAAATATCCTGTGTGTGTTTCCTAAATACTCGCATTCCTTCGGTACATTCAATTACGCCTTTGTCTTGATGGGCCCGGTCAAAGCATTCATGCCCCCCCAAGGCATCCTGCTGATTGCCGCCCTGCTGCCAAAAGAGTGGGAAGTCCGTTTCGTGGATGAAAATGTCAGGCCCACAACTGATCAAGAGTTAAAGTGGGCTGATGCCGTATTCCTCTCCGGCATGCACATCCAGCGCGGCCAGATATCGGACATTAACCGCCGTGCCCATGCTCACGGTAAAATCACCGTCCTGGGCGGGCCCTCTGTTTCTTCCGCCCCGGAGTTCTACCCCGGGATCGACCTTTTACATTGCGGCGAAATCGGGGATGCGACCTTGGAACTTTTTAAGTCATTGGATACTTCAGTGGAGCGCCCGTCCGGACAAATTATTTTCCGCACACTTGAACGCCTCGACATGACGGAATTCCCCACGCCCGCTTACCATCATATCAAGATGTCGAATTACCTACTCGGCAGCATACAGTTTTCCAGTGGGTGTCCCTTTACCTGTGAATTCTGTGATATCCCCGGACTCTACGGACGCAACCCGCGCCTGAAAAAACCGGAACAAATCATTAAGGAACTCGACATTCTCGCGGATGCAGGTGTGCCTTCCGTTTATTTTGTGGATGATAACTTTATCGGAAATCCCAAGGCAGCCCTGGAACTGCTGCCGCACTTGGTGGAATGGCAGAAAAAACGCGATTACACCGTCCTCCTCTCCTGTGAAGCCACCATGAATCTCTCCCAACACACCAAGATCCTTGAGCTCATGCAACAGGCCTTTTTCACCAATGTCTTTTGCGGCATCGAAACCCCCGAGGCTGGGGCTCTCAAAGCCATGAAAAAAATGCAGAACCTGCGCACGCCCATCGAGGAAGCGATTACAACATTTAACTCCTACGGGATCGAAGTCGCCTCCGGGATTATCATGGGTATGGACACCGACACGGAGCGAACCCCCCAAGCCATTATCGATTTTATCCAGGCCACCCACATCCCGATTGCCACGGTCAATATCCTTTACGCCCTTCCCAAAACAGCCCTGTATGACCGGTTATCCGCGGCGAACCGACTCGTCGATGATACGAACCGTGATTCGAATATCGAATTCCTCATGCCCTATGAGACCTTGGTCAAAAACTGGAAACGGGTGATCCACGATATTTATAATGCCGATGCCCTTTATGCCCGGTACGCCTACCAGTCCGCACACACTTTCCCGAACCGGAAAAAGCCGGTCTATCCCTTGAGGCAGCTTAACTGGCGCAATTTGTCCCGGGCACTGGATATCAGTATCAGGATCCTGTGGCACGTCGGCATTAAAAGTCCTTACCGCTCACTCTTCTGGAAAATGGCCAAGTCACAGTTCAAGGCCGGTGCTATTGAAAATATCTTTCAGATCGCCATGGTCGCCCATCACTTGATCACCTACGGGGCGGATTGTGTGAATGGGAAAGTCCAGGCGTCGAATTATTCCTACCGAGCGGTAGAACCTGAAAATAAAAATGAACCGGCAGCACTTTCGGCTGCATAACAAACGAGGATCTTCTTTTATGAAAGCAGTGCAATTTGCAAAATTCGGTGACGCAAGCATGCTCGAGTCCGTCGAAAAAGACAGGCCATCCCTTTCATCCGGCCAAGTCCTGATCCGGGCGGCTTCTGCCGGGCTGAATCCCATTGACTGGAAAACCCGTAAAGGCATGGGCTTCGTCGCCAAACAAATCTCGGACCGTTTGCCGTGGGTGCCGGGATTTGATATCGCCGGGATAATCGAGGAAGTGGCCCCCGATGTCACGGACTTCAAACCCGGTGATCACGTCATGGGCATTTGCGGATTCCAGACGGATGGCGGGGGTTATGCGCAGCTCGTCCGGGCCACAGCCGCCCACATCGTGCATTGCCCCGCAGCTATCGACCTGAAAACTGCCGGGGCCATCCCTCTGGCCGCACTCACCGCGTGGCAAGCACTCTTTCGGACGGGCAATTTGCGCAAGGGCGAAATCGTCTTGATCCATGCCGCTGCCGGGGGTGTCGGCCATTTCGCCGTGCAATTTGCAAAATGGAAAGGGGCCAATATCATCGCGACTGCTTCAGAAAAAAACCGCGACTTCCTAAAGTCTTTCGGGGTAGATGAAGTCATCGATTACAAGAGCCAGAAATTCACTGAGGAATGCGAGAATATCGATTTTATCCTCGACGGTGTCGGCGGACAAATCGGCATCGATTCCCTCAAAGTCCTCCGCCCGGGTGGCACCCTCGTGACCCTGCCCACACTCTCAGCCCCCCAAATCATTGAGGCGGCCAAAGGCACCCACGACATTGTAAAAGGAATGACTATGGAACCCCTGGCCGGCGACCTCGCGGAAATTGCCGCGCTTGTCTCTGAAAAGAAGGTGAAAGTCGATATCGAAAAAGCTTTCACCCTCGAAGAAGCCGTCGAGGCCCATACCCTCCTCGAAAAAGGTTCCGTCCGCGGTAAACTCATCTTTAACCCCTGATACCATCTCGACAGAACCCCAAAATAATCGTAATAAACAGATCATGCACTTGCCCGAGATCCAACACACTCCGATTAACCCGGCAATGATTCATCTCCGGGGGCGGCATGAAAAGGAATTCGTCATCTTTATCCTTAACCGGGCTGGAATGATGCTTCTGCCCATAGGTGAAAAATAGCCATTATGCCTTTTGACCTCGTCTCAGAATATTCGCCCCAAGGTGACCAGCCAAAAGCCATTGAGGCTTTGACCCGCAATATCCTCGACGGGGATAAAAGCCAGGTGCTCATGGGTGTCACCGGTTCGGGAAAGACATTTACTGTCGCTAATGTCATTAAAAACCTCGACCGCCCGACCTTGGTCATCTCGCATAATAAAACCTTGGCCGCCCAGCTTTATTCCGAGTTTAAACAATTTTTCCCGAATAATGCTGTGGAGTATTTTGTCAGTTATTTTGATTATTACCAGCCGGAGGCTTACATCCCGCGCACCGATACCTACATCGAGAAAGATTCCAGTATCAATGAGGAGATCGAGCGCATGCGCCTTTCCACGACGAGTTCGTTGCTTTCCCGCCGCGATGTCATCGTGGTATCGAGTGTGTCCTGCATCTATGGTCTGGGTTCACCCGAAGACTATTATAATATGATTATCCCGGTGGAGATCGGCCAGCGGATCCCGCGTGAGACACTCCTCGGCCGCCTCGTGGATACGATGTATAACCGTAACGACATTAGTTTCACACGGGGAAATTTCCGGGTCCGTGGCGACACTGTCGAGATCGCCTTGGCTTATCAGGAAAATGCCCTGCGGGTGGAATTCTTCGGCGACGAGATCGACCGCATTACCGAATTCGACCCGCTGACAGGCCACTCCATCCTCCAACACCATAAATTTACCATTTTCCCGGCAAAAGCTTATGTGACTCCTGCGGATAAACTCCGCCGGGCCATTACCACTATCGGCGAGGAAATGCACGGGCGGGTGGCGGAATTTGAAAAATATGAAAAACTCCTCGAGGCCCAGCGGATCAAACAGCGGACCATGTACGATATTGAGATGCTCCAGGAAATGGGGTTCTGTAGCGGGATCGAGAATTATTCGCGCCACCTCACCGGGCGCCCGCCGGGTTCGAGGCCTTACACACTTTTTGATTTCTTCCCAAAGGACTATTTGCTCGTGATCGACGAGAGCCACGTCACCGTCCCCCAAATCGGGGGCATGTATGAGGGTGACCGTTCACGCAAAAATGTCCTCGTCGACCACGGTTTCCGCCTCCAAAGCGCCCTCGATAACCGGCCGCTGAATTTTACTGAATTCGAAGCCCATATTAGCCAAGCCCTCTATGTATCCGCTACCCCCGGGATCTATGAGCTCAAAGAAACCGGTGGCCGTGTCGTGGAGCAAATCATCCGTCCGACATTCCTGGTCGATCCTCCCGTGGATATCCGGCCATTGACCGGCCAGATCGACGATGTCATTGCCGAGATCCAGAAAGTCATCCCGCTACAGGAACGCATCCTGATCCTGACCTTGACGAAAAAAACAGCGGAAGACCTGACGGATTACCTCCGCGATGTCGGGGTCCGCGTACGTTATTTACACTCGGAAATCGATACGATTGAACGGGTGGAGATCCTCCGCGCCCTGCGCGAAGGCGCTTTCGATGTACTTGTCGGGATCAATTTGCTGCGCGAAGGTCTCGACCTCCCGGAGGTTTCTCTCGTCGCGGTCCTCGACGCCGACAAGGAAGGATTCCTACGATCAGAAAAATCCCTGATCCAGATTACAGGCCGGGCCGCCCGCCATATCAATGGCCGCGCCATCCTCTACGCCGACAAGGTGACCGACTCCATCAAGGGCTTCATGAAAATCTCCCAGTACCGCAGGGAACGCCAGCTCGCTTATAATAAAGAACATAATATTACCCCCCAAGGGGTCGCCCGCGCCGTCCAGAAAAGTCTGCACACGATCGTCAGAGGCAAAGATGAACCCATCCACGACAAAGATCATAAACTCGATAAAGCCGATCTCATCCGTGAACTCGCCGAGCAAATGATGGAAGCCTCCAAGAATCTCGAATACGAACGCGCCGCCCTCCTCCGCGACCAGATCGACGAACTCAAAAAATCAGATATTATCTCCAGCGAAATCATCCCCCCCGCGGAATAC
>JAWXBN010000040.1 GCA_034440155.1 Verrucomicrobiota bacterium
CACGGACACATCCGGCGTTTGGCAACCGGGCCGGTCGCCCTACAGAAAAGCCCGCCCAACCAGCGTGTAGGGCAAGCGGCCCTGCTTGCCACAGGCCAGAGTTTCACGGACGCATCCGACATTCGGCAACCGGGCCGGTCGCCCTACAGGAAAGCCTGCCCCTCCAGCGTGTAGGGCAAGCGGCCCTACTTGCCTGGGCAAGCGGGAGCCTGCCCCTCCCGTTAGGGACACGATGAGGCGATTATCTTTCGATTTTATGTGGAAATCACATATTCCCGATTGAAAAAAAACGGGGGAATGAATACCTTTGGGGGATGATGAACCCCATTTCCAATGAACAACTCCTCGATCAATTAAACTGGCGTTACGCCACGAAACGTTTTGATGCGACAAAAAAAATCCCGGATGTCACTTGGGACACATTGGAAGAAGCGCTGATCCTGACTCCTTCCTCGTACGGCCTGCAACCGTGGAAATTCTTTGTGATTACCGATCCGGAGGTGAAGGCCAAGCTCCAGCCCCATTCCTGGAACCAGCCCCAAGTCACTGAGTCTTCCCATTATGTGGTTTTTGCCATCATGAAAAACATGGGCGAAGAACACGCGCTGCGTTTTGTGGAGTCCATGGCCAAAACGCGTAATATGCCGCTGGAAAGCCTGAATTTTTACCGCGACATGATATTAAAGGATGTGATCAATGGCCCTCGCAGCCTCATCGTCAATCAATGGGCAGCCCGCCAGGTTTATATTGCCCTCGGGAATTTCATGACAGCCGCCGCTATGTTAGGAATCGACACATGCCCGATGGAAGGAATCGAGCCACCCAAATATGACGAGATCCTGGGGCTCCCTGCTAAAGGGTATGCGACCATCGTCGCCTGTGCCGCCGGTCACCGTAATCCTGAAGATAAATATGCGACCCAGGCCAAGGTCCGTTTTCCCGCCAGCGAATTGATCGAACACATTTAAGCAATTTGCACCGGATAACCATTTAGTTTGCGCAGGATCAGTAATGCCTATCCCGGAGGGAAGAGGGGGAAACAGAGTTAATCTTCTAGCTCATCCGCATCATTCGCTTTGAGAGCGGGCTCACGCGCAGGGGTCTTTTGACCTTGCCAGAGGATGACAAAGACTCCGGCAAGGATCATGAGCATACAACCGATGATCCGCAGGGTGAGTGCCTCATCCAAGATCAGCCATCCGGCGAAAACCGCCACGACGGGAGACACGTAAAACTTTGTGGTGACTAGTGAGGCGGGCAAATAACGCAAGAGCCAATTCATAGCCGTGAAAGCGCAGAGGGAATGGATAAAAAGCAGGAAACAAAATGCCCCGATGACCGGGCCGGTAAAGGCGGCAGCGTTGATTTCAGAGAGTTCATTTAGGCATAAGCCTAAGACAAGTAAATAGGCTCCACCGATGATCATCTGATAGGATATGGCTGTGAAGATCGAAGGGCACGGGGGCCAATGCCGGACAATCAGGGTCCCGATGGCAAAAAGAAGGGCCGACATGACCAAAAGCGTCGTTCCAAAAGGGTGCGCCCCTGCCGCCGCCGGGTCGAGCTGGGGCGCGATCATGTAAATGACCCCAAAGGCACCGAGTAAAAGTCCGATAAGCATCCGGCGGTTGATTTTCTCGCCATGTGGACGGAGGGTCTCGAGGATGGCCACCCAGAGGGGAACCGAGGCTTTGATCACGGCGGCCATGCCGGAGGGAACCCCGTTTTTTTCGCCCGCTGTGACGAGGCCGACCCCACCCACAAAAAGGAAAAGGCTCGAAAGCGCCGCTTTACTGAGACCACTCTTAGAAATGGCGAGCGATTGTCCACGGAGAAGTTGCCAGGAGAATAGGATCAATCCCGCGAGGATGACATGAGCCCCTGCAAAAATAAAAGGAGGCATGGTCTCCACTCCGACACGGATCGCGAGGAAATTAAATCCGTAACCCACATACACGATGCCAAAAGCCAGCACAAAGGCCCACGTGGGGGGGCGTTTTCCGGTGGTTAACGGAGGTGGTGTGGAGCTGGTGATATTCATAAGGGCTCTGGATGGACGCGCGACCTGATTGCCCCGCAAATTGCATGGAAATAAATCCGAAAGCAAGCCGGATTTCACTGGGACCATTTACCGGCTCTCCCGAGTCCTCATATAACACTTCGCAAAAAAAATCCCCCCTGTCCGGAGATGGATCGGGGGGGGGATTATTCAAATGGATCAAAGACTCACCGCGTAACTAGGCGCCCATGTATTCTGCATCACCAAAGGCGAGAACCGGGAAGAAAATAATGGGTAACAAGATGAGCCCGATTGCGAATCCGGTTCCTTTTCCAAAGGCCTTAGCGATTGATACTACGAGAATAATCGCTACGAAAAAATTCACAAAAGGGATAAAGAAAAGAATGACCCACCATACGGGTTTACCGCAGATTTCACAGTAAACGACGATATTATAGATAGGGATGAGTGAGGCCCAACCGGGTTTACCCGCTTTGACAAACACTTTCCATCCAGACACGATTAAAACGATGAAGATGAGCAGGAATACGATGATTGCGACCAAACCACCCACTGCACCAGCTGCGCCGATGGCTTGATTTGCGGTGTCTCCGGTTTGTTCCACCACGACGAGTTCTTCTTGAGAGGCTGGTGACTCGCTCGCATCAGGTGCGGTGACTTCTTCGGTTTGGGTTTCCTGGATCACAGTCGTCTCGGAGGGGGTGGATTCTTCCGTGGTTTGGCTTTCTGTCGCCACAGCTTCACCAAGAGCAGGACTTTCTGTCGCCACAGCTTCACCAGGAGCAGGACTTTCTGTCGCCGCGGTTTCGGTCGCAGGGGTTTGTTCTGTTTGAGCTTTTACGACGGGGTTAAAAGCCAATAGGCCAAGCATGGACAAGATAAAAATCAGGTTTTTTATTTTCATATAACGATAGAGGCTCCAGTTTCCAGAGGTTGAGGTGAGGCCCAATATTCTTTTGCCTTTTTCAAAAAAGCGAGATTTTTTTTTCAAGACGTGAGCAAAATCCCTGTCACTCAGATAGAAAATAATACTTCCTCCTTTATCTGGATTCAACAAAAGGATTTCCTCGACTTTTGCGGGGTGAGTAGAGCAAAGTAGATGACTTGTATGATATTTCGGCTACCTAAACCGATTGAGGATGCTATCCTTAAAAGGCCGCTCATGATGGGGTCTTTGATTGCCGTTTGTCTCGGGTTGATCCCCATTTATTTTTGGCCTACCGATAATCTGGTGCTTTTAGGAGCGAGTCTCGTAATAGCCTTTTTTGTTTCTCTTTTAGTTTACCGGTTAATCTATCTTTTACACCGTAGCCAGCTTCAAGAAATTGAAAAGACACAGTTGCTTAAACGGATCCAGAGGTCGGAACGCGAGCTTTTCAGTTTTATTGACTCGGCCAATGTGATCCTGATTGTCGCTGATGAATCTGGCACGGTCGGACTGTGTAATTTCACCATGCAGAAATACACCGGTTACACACCGGATTATCTGAAGGGGAAAGTTTGGTGGAAAGAATTCCTCATCCCTGATGAGCAGATGGTGACTATCGAGAAAGTTTTTGTCGGCCGCAAGTCTGTGGAAAACCTCGAGACCCAGATCATTACGGCCAACGGCGAAAAGCGGTATATCATCTGGAATATCGGGCCGTCCACGACCGACCAGGGATTCCAGTTTGTCTGTGTGGGCCGTGATGTGACGGAACGCAAACTTAATGCGACCGCCTTGCGCCTGACCGAGGAAAGATTCCAAATCCTTTTCGAGGAAATGAAAGAAGGTGTCATCGCCACGGACACAAAGGGTTATATCACGCAGATAAATACCGCCGCCCGCCTAATCCTGCGTTTACCGAAAGGAAAAATCGAAGGACGCGCCATGAAAGATATTTTCCCCGCCTTAGTCCGGGAAAATGGCGAGCCCTTGCCCATGGAGCAATTTGCCCCGTTTGTTTCCTTGCATGATCAATATTCCCTGTACGGGTATGTCGTCGGGCTGGCTAATCCCCCACATGACACGGTTTGGATTTATGGGTCTAGCGGAGTATTAAATATTAATGATGAATTCTTGGGGTTGATCATCACCTTCTCGGATATCACCCCGATCAAACAAGCTGAGGCCGATGTCAGTCGCAGCCGGGAGTCCCTCAGGCAAATCATCCTGAATATGCAGAGCGGGGTGATCTTGTGTAATAACCAGAACAAGGTGGAGGTGTGTAACCCCCAATTCCTCAAGATGTGGAATTTCTCCGAGGACTGGATCGCAAAGAATCCTTCCTTCACGGAAGTAACCGCTCGGATCATGGGGGAGAGCCTGCAAAAACAAATAATTTCATCCCGTATCGATGCGGCCTTAAATAATCCGGGCTCCGAGCAATTTGAACTCCAGATCAATGACTCCCTTTATGTGGAGTTTTTCACGACCCGGCTGGCTGACAATTACCGGCTCTGGACATTCCGAGATGTCAGCCAGGCAAGAATCCTGGAAAACCAGCTCAGGCAAGCCCAGAAAATCGAAAGTGTCGGGCAATTAGCCGGGGGCCTCGCTCATGATTTTAATAATATCCTGACCGTGGTGAATGGTTATCTGGCATTAACTCTCGAACAAACCAGTGTCTCGGATAAAAGGCATTTACACCTGAGACGCACCCAGGACGCCCTCTCTCGCGCCGTCGGCATCACACGCAAATTACTCACCTTTTCCCGGGGTGATGTTTTCCGCAAAGAAATCATTTCCCTGAATGACACCATCCGTGAATCCCTCGATTTCCTCTCACGATCGGTCCCCGGAAATATCAAAGTCCAGTACGGACTCACCGCCGGGGATAAAAAGATTTTCGGGGACAAAGGTGCCATGGATCAGATGATGGTGAATCTCTGCTTAAATGCCGTCGATGCCATGCCCCTGGGCGGAACCCTCAGCGTGACCACGGATTATTTGTCACTACCTGATGCGGAGCTCGCGCGCAAATTGCCCGGGGTCTCTCCCCACGGTTACATCCGGTGGTCGGTCAAAGACAATGGTACGGGCATCCCGCCTGCGATCATTAACCGTATTTTCGAACCCTTCTACACGACCAAACAGAATAAGAGCGGCACGGGCCTGGGCTTGGCGATGGTTTACGGGATTTGCCGTTCGCACGGGGGTCTCGTCGAGGTGGACAGTGTCCAGGACCAGGGGACGGTATTTATAATCTACCTGCCCGTGACCAATGAAAAAACCATTGAAGAAACAGAGACCTTGCCAGCGGTGCAGGCGGATTATTCGGGGCTCAAGAATAAAATTATTCTACTGGTGGACGATGAAGACATGGTTTTGGAAATGGTCAGCGATTTGCTTGAGGATAAGGGGATCATTGTTTACCAAGCCATTAACGGTATGGAGGCCCTCGAGTTATTCCGAAAACTCGGGCCAAAAATCGACCTTATCGTCACGGACATGGTCATGCCCGGCATGAGTGGGCTCGAGTTAATCGATCAAATCCGTTCGATCAATCCCCGCATGGGCATTATCGTCACCAGCGGATACACGATCCAGGAGCAAAAGGATGAACTCGAAAAACGCGGCATCCAGTCTTTCCTCCTCAAACCCTACGCACCCAACCAACTCTTTAAGTTATTGCAGGATTATTTTGCCGAATCCTCCCACATGGACTAAAACGGAAAAAGTGATGAGTTTTGATCCCTTACAAACAGCCGACAGGAATTATTCTTGGCACCCTTTCACCAGTAGCGATGACGATTTGGGCGCTGGGCCGCTGGTGATTGTCCGCGGTGAAGGGGAATACCTCTGGGACAGCCGGGGAAATCGTTACCTCGACGGGAATTCCTCAATCTGGTGCAATTTACACGGGCACAACCATCCGCGGTTAAATCGCGCCCTCCGGGATCAACTCGCTAAAATCGCGCACAGTTCTTTCCTTGGGCACTCTAATGAACCCGCCTCTCTCCTAGCGAAAGAACTCATCGACACCCTCCACGGTCCGGCACCCCTCGGATTCCCCGGATCCGTGGATCGTCGCCATCTGCCCTCGCGTGTATTTTTCAGCGACAACGGGTCCTGCGCAAATGAAATCGCGGCAAAGATGGCCGTTCAATATTTCGGGATGACCGGCCAGCCACAACGCAAATTGCTCGTGGCCTTTGCAAATGCTTATCACGGTGACACCATGCTCAATGTCAGCCTCGGGGGCGTGGGCACATTCAGCCGCCCGTATGAATCACTCATGCTCCGCCGGGAAGAGGACGGACACACCGCAGACTCTCCACAGGTTATCTTGGTGGAGGATGCTGCGGAGTTTTCCACCCTCGCCGAGACACGGGGCGCGCAAATTGCTGCGGTTTTCTTGGAGAGTTCTCTCCATGGTGCCGGCGGAATGTTACCCCACGCCCCGGGATTCATGACGCAAGTTGCTCAAGGGGCGCGTACTTGCGGGGCATTATTGATCATGGATGAGGTGCTCGCGGGTTTTGGGCGGACGGGGCATTTCCTGGGTTGTTATGCCGGGGGATTTGCCCCCGACTTTATCACGTTGTCAAAGGGATTAACGGGAGGGTACATGCCCTTGGCCATTACCCTCGCGCCGGAACATGTTTATGAGGCTTTCAGCGGGGATTATTACAGCGGACGTTTGCTTTATCATGGGCACACTTATACCGCCCATCCGCTGGGCTGTGCCGTGGCTCGGGAGAATTTAAAGATTTTCCAAGAGGAGGATATTCTCGCACAGGTAGCGCAGAAAATCCCGTTGCTGGAATCCGGCCTCGCCCGCTTGGGCAAATCCCCCGGCGTCAAAGAGGTGCGATCCATCGGATTGATCGGTGCTGTGGAGATGATCCCGGACAAATGCCGCGGTGACCGGGCCCGCGCCATTTGTTTGGCCGCCCGCGCTTACGGACTGCTGACCCGTCCGGTCGGGGATTCTATAGTCCTGATGCCGCCCTACTGCATTTCCCCTGAAAACCTCACGTTGCTTTTTGAAGCACTGGAAAAAGCGATTGATTCCATTACCTAGAATGATCTACTCTGGGGGGGGGGATCTTGCCTTACGGATCATTTGCCCTTCCGGGAAAATGGCTATTGAAGCGCGGGATGTATTTTGAGAGAGTGTGAGGTCTATGACAGCCATCCAGAAAGCCCGTCGGGTCTTTGATATTGAAATCTCCGCTTTGCGTGCCGTTCGTGCACAGATCGACGAGCAATTTGCGCGGGCTGCTGAAGTCTTGGTCGAGACCTTGAATAAAAAGGGGAAGATTATCGTCATCGGTGTCGGCAAAAGCGGCAATATCGGGACCAAAGTCGCTGCGACCTTGACCAGTACAGGCTCGACCAGTGTCTTGCTCAGTCCTTCCGACGCTTTACACGGGGATCTCGGTATCGTCAATGACGGTGACGCTGTCCTGGCCCTGAGTTATTCGGGGGAGACCGAGGAGCTCGTCCGTATCCTGCCCGCGCTCAAACGTTTTAAGGTCAAAATCATCGCCATTACCGCATCGACCCGTTCGTCCTTGGCTAAACACAGTGATGTCGTGCTTTGTGCGAAGGTGCCAAAGGAAGCTTGCCCATTTAATCTCGCTCCGACCTCCAGCACCACAGCCATGCTTGTCCTCGGCGATGCTCTTGCCATGACCGTTTTACAAATCCGTGGGTTTAAGGAAAAGGATTTTGCTCGGTTCCACCCCGGTGGCTCCATAGGGCGTACTCTTTTGAATAAAGTCACCGACATCATGCGCACCGGCAAAAAAATGGCCTCGACGAAATCTGGGGTCACCGTAAAAACCGCCCTCGCGGCCATGATCCGGGCCAAATGCGGGTCGGTCTGCATTATCGATGCACGCGGCAAATTGCTCGGGGTCTTCACCGACGGGGATCTCCGGCGGCATTTTTCTGATGAAGACCTCATGACCCGAAAAATCGATGATGTCATGACTCGCCGCCCGATTACCATCCGGGATAATGCCTTGGCCGCCGAAGCCCTGAAAATTTTCGATGAGCACACTATTGACGATTTGGTGGTTGTCGATAAGCTGGGTCGTCCTGTCGGACTGATTGATTCCCAGGATTTACCAAAACTCAAAGTTCTTTAAAGGATGCAAAAAAAGTATGGCTATTCAAGCAAATGACGTGCGTAAAGGCATGGCGATCAAGTATAATAATGACGTCTGCATGGTTCTCGAAACAACCCACCGTACCCCGGGCAATTTGCGCGCTTTTGTCCAAGCGACCATCCGTAGTTTAAAGACGAATAAATCCAGCGATATCCGCTTTAGCTCCACCGAAAAGGTCGAAGTCGTCGATGTCTCCCGCTCTAAATATGAATTCAGCTACATGGACGCTGAAGCCTTTGTTTTTACTGAACCCACCACTTTCGAGACGATTACCCTCCAGCCTGACATGGTCGGTGATGCGAAAAACTTTATCACGGACAATCAATCTGTCGAAGTCACCTTTGTCGAAGACATTCCTGTCATCATCGAGCTGCCTCCCACCGTTTCTCTCAAAGTCACTGAATCCGCCGACGGCGTCAAAGGGGACTCCGCTAATAACGTCATGAAACCGGCCAAACTCGAAACGGGCATTTCCATCCAAGTCCCTCTTTTTATTAAAGAAGGCGAGATTATCAAAGTCGATACACGCACAGGTGATTACGTCAGCCGCGCATAATCAATAGTGATAACCGCAGTCTCTATCTTTTATTAACCCGCAGGAAGTTATCAGTGTCCTGCGGGTTTTTTACTGCTCCGATAAAAAGTAAACAAGCCTCGACCCCTGGATATAGGTTTATCCAAGGGTATCTTCACGACGAAGATCACGAAAGATACGAATGAGGAGGAGTTTTTTCCGAATGGAGGGACATCCGGCGTTTGGCAACGGGGCTCGGTCGCCCTACGACTCAGTACCTAGCACTTAGAAACTTAGCACCTAATATCTAGAACATTCTCCTCCTCCATGCCGGGGGGGGGGAGGAATCTCGACCCCTTAGTTTAAAAAAAATCTATGTTCATCGCTGAAATCTGTGGATAAATATCCGTATTTCTCTTCTGGCAATTTGCGCGGGGGGGATTCATGATCGGTCGTCGTGAACGATACTTATGATCTCATCGTGATTGGCGGGGGCCCTGCGGGTTATACAGGGGCGATCCGGGCGGCGCAACTGGGCAAACGGGTCGCACTCATCGAAAAGGAACGTGCCGGGGGCACTTGCCTGAACTGGGGTTGTATCCCGACCAAATCCCTGATCCGGAATGCCGAGGTTTATGCTCTGGTGAAAAAAGCGGCGGATTTCGGAATCCAAACCGGGGAGGTGAGTGTGGACTGGACGAAGATCATCGCCCGCAGTCGGGGAGTCTCCGACCGCATCGCCAAGGGGCTGGAATTCCTTTTCAAGAAAAACAAGATCGGTTATTTCACCGGCGAGGCGAAGCTACTCCCAGACAGAAAAATCAGGCTCGGGGATCAAACTCTCACCGCAGAGAAAATCCTGCTCGCCACCGGGGCACGCTCCAAGCTCATCCCCGGTTTCGTCCCGGATGGCCGGCAATTACTCACGAGCCGCGAGGCCATGGTCATACCTGAAAAACCTGAGTCTATCCTGATCATCGGTGGGGGCGCGATCGGGGTGGAGTTTGCCTATTTCTTTCATACCTTCGGCAGTAAAGTCACGCTGGCCGAGGCCCTCCCCACGATCCTGCCCCGCGAAGACCGCGAGATCTCCGCTGAGCTGGCCAAGATTTTCACCCGCGGGGGTATGACGATCCTGCCGGAAACAAAAATCGAAAAAATCGAAAAACTTTTCGACGGGGTCGCAGTGACATTCTCCGGTAAAAAGGCATTCACAGAAAAATTCCAAACGGTCCTCTGCGCAGTCGGGGTGGAGGCGAATCTTGATTTTCTGGGCGACCCCGCGCAAATTGCGCTGGAAAAAGGATTTGTAAAAACCGGGGACGATTATCAAACGAGTCTGCCGGGAGTGTATGCCGCGGGGGATTTAATCGGGCCGCCGTGGCTCGCGCACGTGGCCGCTTACGAGGCGATCCAAGCTGTCGAAGGCATTTTCACCGAGCACGTACCCAGACGCGCTAGGGTATTCCCCGGCTGCACGTATTGCCACCCGCAGGTCGCCAGTGTCGGGCTCACCGAGGAAGAATGCAAATTACACGGGCTCTCCTACCGGGCCGGAAAATATCCTTTCCTCGCCTCCGGCAAAGCCCTCGCCACTGGTGAGAATACCGGATTCGTCAAAGTCCTCCGCGAGGAGCCCGGCGGCAAATTACTCGGCTGCCACATTATCGGAGGAGAAGCCACCGAGATCATCTCCGAGATGGCCCTCGCGATTAATCTCGATCTCACCGCCCACGACATCACCTCCACGATCCACGCCCACCCCACCCTCAGCGAAATCATCCTGGAGGCCACCGAGATGTCCTCGGGCCGAGCGATTCATGGATAGATCCCCTACCCTCGCGCGGAGCCACAAATAACGGGTTTGACTTGAAAATCGGGAGCATACGGACTATGATCACACCATGACGACCGCCCAAATCATTAAAGAAATCAAAGCCTTGAGTCCGGAGGAAAAAAATAAGATCTCCCAGTTCCTCCAAGATTCCACAGGTGATAAAATGACTGTAACTTTCGCTGATAGCGAGTGTGTCCAAAAGCAAGGGGAATTACTCTTGAAAAAACATTTTGAACTCTTCAGGCGTCTGGCCCAATGACATCTCCAAAATTTTTGTCGTCTGAATATATTCTAAAATTACACCATCAAGCTGTTGAAGCGCACGGTGGCATGCATGGTCTAAGGGACGGGAACGGTTTTCTATCGGCAGCTAACCAACCGATCAATGCGCATTTATATACCTCAGCTGATCATTTTGAAATTGCGGCGGCTTCCACATTTCACTGGGCAGAATCACAATGTTTTATTGACGGAAGTAAACGGGTAGCCATCCTCAGTGCTTTGACTTATTTGGCCATCAATCATATTCATATCATGGTCGATGAAAATATACTTTACGATGCCATGATCGCCCTTGCTGAAAAGCGGTTGGACAAACCCGGTTTAGCCGTCATCCTGCGGAAGTCATGTCCCTCATCATGAATCAAACCAGCCCCGCCACGAGTCTAGCACGGAAGCCCGAATGGCTGAAGGTCAGGCTGGGGCGTGATACGGTATCCGGACAGATCAAAAGTCTGATGGAGCACCAGAGTCTCCACACAGTCTGCGAGAGTGCGCAGTGCCCGAACCGGGGTGAGTGCTGGGCGCGCGGCACGGCGACGATCATGATCCTCGGGGATATCTGCACACGCTCATGTGGATTTTGCGCGGTCAAAACCGGACGCCCCACGGAGCTCGACCTCGATGAACCCCGCCGCGTGGCTGAATCGGTCAAATCCATGAAACTGCGCCATGTGGTGATCACCTCCGTAGCGAGGGATGAACTCGCCGATGGCGGCGCTTCAGTCTGGGCGGACACGATCCGTGCCGTCCGCGCAAATGTCCCGGGCATCCGGATCGAGGTGCTGATTCCTGATATGAAAGGTCTCACCAGAGACATCGACACCATCCTCGACGCACACCCGGATATTTTGAATCACAATGTCGAAACGGTTCCCCGCCTCCACAAACTCGTGCGGCCACAGGCGAAATATGAACGTTCCTTGGGCGTCCTCGAATACGCCAAGAGCCGGGGATTTGTGACCAAGTCGAGCGTCATGCTCGGTCTGGGTGAAGAATCTGATGAACTCGCGGAGGTCCTGCGCCATTTGCGCGGGATCGATACGGACATCCTCACCCTCGGCCAATACCTCCAACCTTCCCGTAACCACCTGCCCGTGGCCCAATGGGTGAGCCCGGAGCAATTTGCCCACTGGAAAGAATTTGCGCTCGGCCTCGGGTTCCGCCATGTCGAGAGCGGCCCTCTCGTTCGCAGTTCCTACCACGCCGACGAAAATCCGATCGGACGGATATCGTAGAGACTTTTGCTTTCCGCCCCTTTTGACGTGGGCCTAAAAAATACGTTGGACTCCTGGGAGTCTCCGAGCGAGGAGGGCGGTGAGGGCACTCGCCAAAAGGGCTCCCGCAAAAACGATGCAGAATTTCGCCCAGGAACTCCATGCTGTTTGCGGGAGCAAAAAGTATTGAATCCAAATGACAAAGGGATAGTGCACGAGATAAATCAAAAAGGCATTCACAGAAAAGAAATCCATGAGCCGTGAGGGATGATTCATAAAACGCCTGAAAAAACCGATCAGCCCCAGACTCGTGAGGACACAGATCATGGCAAATAGTCCCGAAGAAACGGTATCCCGCATGGTTTGACCACCCCATGCCCGCCAACCTTCCTCAGGAGAACCGGATAAACGAACCTTCAAAATAAAAAGCCCGAGGGCCAAGGCCAATAACCATACGTAGGAACGTGACACAAAGCTTTCAGGCCCAAAAATCTTTGCCTGAGAAAGCCCTCGTTGCCCAATAACCGCGCCCATCAGGAAAAATAGGAAATAGAGGCCCGCCCGGTTAACCTGTATCCACAGTGGACCCCCTAATGAAATCCAGCCTGATGCCGATGGAGAAGGACGGATCAGGGAGGCAAAAACATACACCAGCAGGGATAAAAAAATCATGACCACCACCGCTTGGCATCCCTCCCCTTGGCGAACCGAGAAACGGTGTAGGGCAGCCAATAACCCTGAAAACCATTGAGCCAAGGGAATCACCACGATACTGAAAGCTAATAACACCCAGAGGAACCATGCCGGCCCGGGAATCCAGCCATTCCGGAAAAACTCGCCGAGACAGTAATTCCAGAACGACACTTGATGGCCGGTCACTAGGTAACTGGGGTAATAGGCGACCGGGGCAATGATAATCACTCCGATGAGAAAGGGGATACCAAGGCGGATCACACGGTCTTTCAGGAAAACCCATGGCCCTTTCTTCTGTAAACTCGGGAAAGTGAATATCCCTGAAATAAAAAACATGAGGGACATGAAGAAAATATCATTAAATGCTTGGAAATAATAAAACCATTGATTACGAACCACATCCACGACCGGAGCCGAAGAAAAAAGGTAATTTGTATAATTATATGAGGCAGAACTCATATAGGCCAGGGAGGAATGGTGAGCGACCACCAAGATAATAATAAAGGCCTTAAGATAATCCAGAAAGAGGATCCGCTGGTCCGGCTGGGCGAATACTGGATTCATCAGTGCTCCCTCTTAATCATAAATAGACATCCTGATTTTACGGTTATTTCGAGGGTACCCCGGGTATCTTCATGCCAGCGGGCATCGTCATCTTGATAAATCCTGCTGGAGGGACAAAAAGTCCAGCAGGTTGCGGACCTTCTATAAAATTCGTCCAGTCACTGGTCATCTTTCCGTCAGCCGACTGGATTCGGACGATAAACTGGGTTTCTTTGCTGACATAACCAAAAACTTCCACGCCCCCATTGGTAAATTTATATTTGTCACAAGCGATGCCATTAACCGTTTCTTCCCCGACCTTTTCGATCTTTGAATTAATATCTGGTAAAGCTTTGAGTGGATCTTTTTTGGGATCCATCGGCATTTCCATATACATCTTTTGATCGACCATGATGTTGTATATCTTTTTTTGATCCGGGCGGACAATCGTAATCATCTTCATACCCCGCGGCGATATCTCCACCCGTACTTTGCCATCATCCGTATACATTTTTGTCGTAAAGTCTTCCGGTTGACCACTTATCGTGGTCTTTTGATCCACCGAAAAGGCTTTAGGGATATTAAACGGCGGTGTCTGGGCATTCATACCCAGTGTCAGGACAAATAAGAAAAGAAGTGTGATCAGGTTTTTCATAGAGGAATAGTGATTAAAAAGTTTTTGGCGTTTAAACACGGGCAAATTGGGTGATAATGAACTTTAAATCAACTGAAATCCATGGAGGATGAAGGCCATTGCCTTTTTTCGCCTGTAATTACCAAAAAAGCCGCACAGAATAGTTAGGCCAAAAATAATTTTTAATTCGATACTCGTACTTATTGAGAAGAAGCCTTCTGCGACGAACTCAGACCAGAAAGATACCGATTCTTTAAGTCAGGAAGCCTTCCCACACTGCTTTGATTAATGCTGACATAAGCGATCTCGACCCAAAGCCGCCCGCATCTGAAGGTAAAAATATCAGTTCTTAATCCACATATATATATCCTGTTGATTAAAAGAATCTTAACGATACACCAAAATCTTCTATGAAATCTATATATGAGGCGACTGAGAATCAGCAAATTCATAGTTGCGTTTTTACACTTTAATAAAATCGTTTAAACATGAGCAACTTATGAAAGTTAATAACGAAAAAGCGTAAAAATGGGCGTTATCCTAGATGTCGATAATTAAATTTTTTTATTGGCACAAGATGTAGGGGGTGTATTTCAGATCAATACTATTAGCGGACATCACTCAAATATTATCCCTTGAATAAATTGAATCCGCGTACAAAATATCAGTCGAAATAAGAACACGGCAAAAAGGATCGGCTGGATGGAGGTTGATCCTAACACAAAGGGAATGCGTTATGTGTATTCCCCTAACAATAATAAGAGGAGGTCTTATGAAAAAAATCACCCTGTTCGTGATCACTACAATATTAAGTCTTGGTTTTGTGCAAATGGCTCAGGCCGTCAAACAGATTGAAACCAAAATTACGAAAGAAAAGAAAGAGCAATGGGTCGTCACAGCCTATTCCAGTAGTTATAAGTGTAATGGAAAATGGGGAGCCGTCGCTGCTGATGGTGGAGACCCCCTCCAATGGGGTATGATTGCCGCTGATTGGTCAGTCCTTCCCCCCGGGACAAAAGTCAGGATTGAAGGGTTTGGAGACCAAGTCTTTGTGGTTCGTGATAAAGGCCGTTTGATCAAAGGCCGTAAGATCGACCTTTATATCCCGCATATCTCGGATAAACAACTGGGTAGGTGGGGCCGTCAAAAGCTCCGTATTGAGGTGATCAATGAAAATCAAAAGATCGCTAAAAAGATTGACGCTGCCGATCATTCCCTTTTCCAAAGGTATGCCTTTATCCCCCCTAAAAAGAATCTGCCTGGAGTAGTCGGGGTCGAAGATGTCGCTATCCAAGAAAATGTTGACTCTATAGAAAATTCTCAATCTTCTGTTCGCAAAATTCTCAAAATGCGTAATTAATAGGGGATGACACAATCAGCCGCTTTCGATTCCGCACTCAAACCTTATCGTCAGCGGCAATTTGTCCCCGCGCAAATCGACCTAGGCTCATGGGAGCAAATTGCCCCTCTTTTCGACTCACTCGAAAAACAATTTGCATCGGTGGACTCCCTCTGCACTCTCGAGCAATGGCTAGACCGCTGGAGTGAACTCTCCGCGGCCCTCTCCGAGGAGAATAGCCGCCGTTACATCTCAATGACATGCCAGACTGATGATCCGGCGCGCGAAAAGTGTTATCTCGATTTCATCGAAAAAATCGATCCGAACCTCAAATCGGCGAATTTCAAACTGACCAAACTCCTCAGTGCATCTCCGCTCAAAAAGCAACTCCCGGCGCAGCGTTACTCCACCCACATCCGTAGCGTGGATAATTATGTAGAACTCTTTCGGGAAGAGAATATCCCGGTGGAAACCGAAATCGCCAAGCTCTCCCAGTCTTACCAAAAAACAATCGGCGCCATGACGGTTAATTATCAGGGCGAAGAAAAAACCCTGACACAAATGTCTCGCCTGCTCGAAGAGCCTGAACGCAAATTGCGCGAGGAAGCTTGGACCCTCATCGCCGGGCGGCGTTTGCAGGATACGGACTCTCTCGATCAGGCTTTTGATGACTTGCGCAAATTGCGCGCACAAATCGCGCGTAATAGTGGCTTTGAGAATTTCCGGGATTACACCTTTCGGAATTTCGAGCGCTTCGATTATACCCCGGCAGATTGTGAGGCTTTTCACGAGGCTGTTGCGGAATGTTTTGTCCCCATCGCACGGGAACTCCAAACAAAACGTGCTGAGAAAATGGGTTTGGACAAATTACGCCCGTGGGATTTATCCGTGGACCCGGACAATCTTGCGCCATTAAAACCCTTTACAACAGCGGATGATTTCCTTGAAAAGGCTGACCGAGTATTTGCACGCCTAGATAAAGGCCTCCAAGAGGAATTCCAAATCCTTGTCCGGAACAATTTGCTCGACTTAGAAAATCGTAAGGGCAAAGCCCCGGGTGGATACCAGTCCACCTTGTCGGAATCCCGGCTGCCCTTTATTTTTATGAATGCCGTGGGTGTCCAACGCGACGTGGAAACCTTGGTCCATGAGGCCGGTCACGCTTTTCACGCCCTCGCCACACGCGAAGAAGACCTGTATTTCCTGCGCGGGGCTCCGATTGAATTCTGCGAGGTCGCCTCCATGAGTATGGAGCTCCTGACCAGTTCATTTCTGGAAGAGTTCTATTCCCCCGATGAAGCTAAACGCGCACGCAAGGTTCATCTGGAGGGGATCATCAAAGTATTCCCGTGGATCGCACAAGTCGATGCTTTCCAGCACTGGATATACACACACCCGGACCATACGGTCGAGGAACGCCGTGCGGCCTGGCGCAAATTGCACGCGCGTTTCGGCGGGATCGAGGATTATTCGGGCTTTGAACCAGCCCTCGAATCTGCATGGCACCGCCAACTCCATATTTTTGAATATCCCTTTTATTATATTGAATACGGGATTGCCCAGCTCGGCGCGCTCCAAGTCTGGCAGAATTACCGCCGTGACCCCCGGAAAGCCTTGGCTGACTATAAATCAGGTTTATCCCTCGGATCAAAAGCGACATTACCCGACCTCTTTAAGGCCGTTGGAGCAAAGTTCGACTTTTCAAAATCCGCCATTGCTCCACTCGCACAATTTGTGCGGGATGAATTAAACGCACTGGAGTAACCCTTGATGAAAAATCCCAGTATCATCGTTTTTAGCGCGCTCGTCATCGGTGAAACCACCGCTTTCACACTTTATTTCCTATTCGACATGCACAAAATCGTCGGTATTCCCATTTCCATCCTGATTCTCTCCACCAGCCTCTTGGCCACACTCCTCGCCGGTTGGATTATTTTTAAACGGTTAGAAAAGAAGTAATCATCCGCCGAACTATCTTAATTTGAGGAGTCCAATTAATTCCTCTGGCGACATACTCCTGATTTTAGATTTCCTAAAGTCTTTAGGATTCCTTGTAACGATCAAATCCACTCCGATGATAAAACCTGATTCGTCCAAAACAGCATGCTCGAAGTCAGGCATTTTACTGGATAATGCATGCTCTAACACAACCCGGTTAACACCACTAACCCCAAAGATGGATAAGAGCTTCTTTAATTCCTTATGAATGGTTTGCGCCCCCAAAACTTTATTCCCTAGATAAAAGAGAGTCGTCAGCGTCGTTGCGCATAAATATCCCTCGTACCTCCCTTGTTCCGCAGCTCCCCGTATCACCATCGATTCATCCACAAAAGGCCTGCGATCCATCCACACATCCAAAATAATATTTGTATCCACAAGGACCTTCATAAATATTTTTTCTCCAGATATTTTTTATAATCACCTCTGGATAAGCGGCTTTTTGCGATTATTCCCCGCATTGATTTTGTTACGGGCGGGGTATCTCCTCGTGAGTTTTCTGTATGTTATCCGACAAAAGGGACAGAAAATAGTCCTCGACCATCTGAGACACGGACTTACCCCGTTCATTGGCCATGGCTTTTGCTTTCCTGATAAGATCCTCCTCGACACTCAAAGTGAGTTTTGTATTCATACGTATAATATATTTTTTTTGTGTAGGTATGCTAATTGATTATACGGGCACCTACCGTTCCTCAAAGCAGGCATAAAAAAAACCGCACAGGCGGCGATGCCAGTGCGGTGGGAAAAATCTCGCTTGGTAAAATTACTTTTTAGCGGGAGCAGCGGGGGTCGACTCGCCATTATCAGCTGCCTTGCTGTCCTGGGCTTTTTTAGCGGCCCATTCGGCTCGTTTAGCTTCAAATTTCGCCTTACGCTCGGCCTTCATCTGGTCGAATTGTTTTTGTTGTTCCGGAGTCAGGAGAGCTTTCATCTTTGGTTCATAAGACTCACGGACAGCCTTCATTTGTTCGCGCTTTTGTGTCTTGTTCAGGGATTCGTTATTTTTGATTTCCTTCATCTTGGCGCGTTGCTCTTCCATGATGGGTTTTATCTTGGTTTTTTGTTCATCCGTGAGGCCGAGTTTTTCAGCCATCTTATTACCGCCCTCTCCCTTTTTCGTTTTAGCGGCAGCACCGTCGGTTGGTTTTTGTGTACCCTCAGCGCGCAAGGCCATAGGTGAAATCAGGAGGGTTAAGCTACCGATCGCCAGAAGTGTATTTCTCAGAGTATTCATCATCATCATTCCTTTTTATATTGTTCATTACCACAGACGCCGTGGGAGAGAAAATCGTTACGCAAATTTAAAATTATTTTTTTCCGACCAAGGATTCAATCTCGACATAAGCATTATAATCAGGGACCCCACCACCCACATCCACGGCCCCTCGTTTAATGATAATATTACCCTCGGGCCAGTGAACCTGTAGATTCCCGGGAAGGATATCACAATAAAACACATGCCCATCCATGACCCCAGTGTCATTTTTTAACCGGATAGGATCACCATTTTTCAAATGATACTTGGCAGCATCATCCGGATTGATAAAGACGGCATCTCGTTGAGCTCCGGTAATCGGATCGACCTCGGCATAGATGAGGGAGTTAAATTGTTTCCCGCGGCGGGTGCTACATTTATAGACACCTTCCTTGCGTTGTAACACGGGTAATTCCACAGACCTTAAATGCGCTTTACCATCATCAGTCCCAAAAACACCATTTTCGCAAATGCGTGTGCCTCCATACTGGACCATCTCGCCGGTCTTTGATAATTTCTCGATACCGGCATAAAAAGGAACCACACGGGCGATCTCCTCACGCATTTCCTGGCCGGAGCGGCAACCAAAGACATCCTTCAACCCGGGCATTACCTTCAGTGCCAAGTCCCGCAAGATAATCCATTCCGCCCGGGCTTCCCCGACTTGCCGGGGGATCTCCGGCGAGAAAGCGATGCGCCTTTCCGTCGTGGTCGAGGTCCCTCCATCGGTTTGCTCGAAACGGGTTTGTGCAGGCAAAAGGATGACTTCATCCTTGGGCTCGATAAACATCATGTCTGTCAAAATCACATCCTGATGCACACGCAACGGGCAATTTGCCAGAGCTTTCGTGACATATTTGGGTTCAGGAAGATTCCGGAGCAAATTGCCCCCGAGCATGTAAAAAAGATCGAGCTCGCCACGGTCGCAAGCTTCCACCATTTCTGTCGTGGTCAACCCCGATTTATCCGGAACGGGGAATCCGTATTGCGAGGAAAGTTCCTTTGCCGTCACGGGATTGATGGGTACACCTCCCGGGAATGCAGTAGAATAGGCCCCCATTTCCGCGCCTCCCTGCACACTGGAATGCCCACGAATCGGCATAAGCCCGTTTTTCTCACGTCCCACGTAACCGCGGGCGAGTCCGAGATTCAAAACCATTTGGACGGCATCCGCCCCGAATGCGTGTTGGGTGATGCCCATGCTCCAGATAAAAACGGCATTTTTGGCGTTTTTTAGCATCAAGGCAAATTCACGCATCCCGTCACGGTCAATACCGCACTGACTCTCAAGTACCGCCATATCCTGCGAGAATGCCGCCTGCTTTAATTCCTCAAATCCAGACGTATGATTGCGGATAAACTCCTCATTACACCAGCCTTCCTCAATCAATATCCTGAGCACACCGTAAATAAAGGCAATGTCCCCACCCGTCTGGATCGGGTAAAAATAATCCGTCAAAGGAGATCCGAAAACCGCACTCTCCGGGGTGGACGGCACCCAGTAACGGCGCATACCGGGCTCCAAATAAGGATTCACCATGACAATCTTTGTCCCCTGGCATTTGGCCTCGTGTAGATACTTTGTAGCGACAGGCTGGTCATTGGAGGGGTTACTCCCCCAAAAAACAATCAGGTCAGTCCCGTACCAGTCGGTATAGGAACACGTACTGGCAGAATATCCCAAAGTTTTTTTCATCGCCGATGTGCTGGGGGAATGGCACAGGCGCGCCGCGTTATCGACATTACTTGTCCCCATGGCGCGGGCCGCTTTTTGGGCCATGTAATAAATCTCATTTGTCACCCCGCGCGAGGTCACAAAATATGCGGTACGATCGGGAGTCGTGGAGTGAATCCGGGAGACTATCCTTTCATAAGCTTCATCCCAGGAAATACGGCTGAATCCTTTTTCACCTTTTTTACGGATCATGGGATAAGCTAGGCGACCCAGACCGCGGAGTGCGACATTATCCATTTCCTCTAAGACGGATACATCCTTCAAAAGCTCGTGGTCGAGCGGACCGATCGTATTCAGGCGCAGGAGATTCAGGCGCGTCAGGCAAAGGTGTACGCCTTTAATGGTCCAGTCATGCAATCCCGCGACCCCGAGGGCACACCCGTCACAGACACCACGGGTCAGGATTTTGTAGGCGTAAGGCAGATTGTCTTTATTTTTCCAGACAATATCCACCATGCTGGTGA
The DNA here is from genome assembly GCA_034440155.1 of Verrucomicrobiota bacterium. NCBI lineage: Bacteria > Pseudomonadati > Verrucomicrobiota > Verrucomicrobiota bacterium. The sequence continues at coordinate 20,631 of JAWXBN010000040.1, forward strand.
AATGTTTTGGTTTGTCGCGTCCAATCCCAAAAGGGATCAGATTTAGCATTTTCTCTTTGAATGATCTTTTTACTTGGTAACGACTCATAGGTGGATAAATACTCTGACATCCTCCGCACCCACCCTCAAGCGAGAAAATCCTGTATTTTTAAAAAAACTCCTCTTTTCTTCTATCATCTACAGATACGTCCAGGATACACGGCCGTCATTACACGATTACTTTTTTGAGCTCGTCAATAAACCGTGCATTTTGCTCGGGTGTCCCGACAGTAACCCGGATATATTCAGGGAGCTGGTAGCTGGTCAAATCACGGACGATGACCCCGGATTTCTGGAGTTCCAGAAACACTTTTTTTCCCGCACCGCAGCCCCCGACTTTGACCATGATAAAATTCCCGCCACTGGGGACGTATTCGAGTTTCATCTGCGCAAATTCTCCTTCGAGGAATTTGCGGCCGCTGTCGGTAATTTCTTTTGTCTTGCGCTGGTGCTCCTCGTCTCCGAGTCCGGCCAAAGCACCTGCCTGCGCGATGGCATTTGCATTAAATGGTTGGCGGGTTTTCTGCAGGACCTCGACCAATTCCTTCGGCCCCAAGCCATAACCAATCCGTAGGGCGGCGAGACCTTGGATTTTCGAGAAAGTCCGCATGAGAATAACATTCGGATATTTCCGGATCAAATCGACTGTGCGCGGGGGCTGGTCGAGGAATTCATAATAAGCCTCATCAATAACGACCACAATATGCGGCGGGATCGCCGCCACGCAGTCGAATATCTCCTGCTCGGAGCAAACTGCGCCGGTCGGATTATTGGGGGTGGTGATAAAAAAGAGTTTTGTTTTGGGTGTGATGGCCGCGACCATGGCTTTAAGGTCATGGCGGAACTCTGGGTCGGGGACTTCAATCGTATTTGCCCCACTCATTTGGGCGATGATAGGGTAAACGGCAAAAGCGTGGCGGGCGGCAATGATATCGTCGCCGGGACGCAGGAAAGCTTTTCCGAGGAATTCCAGAATCTCATTTGAGCCATTACCCAAAATGACATTGCCGATTTCTAAGGAGAATTTTTCCGCAATCGCCGTGCGGAGATGAAAACCACCGCCGTCAGGATAAAGCTCGGCTTTTTCGATGGCCTGTTGCATGGCCGCTTTGGCTTTTGGTGAAGGCCCTAGAGGATTTTCATTCGAGGCAAGTTTGATAATGGATTTCGGGTCGAGTCCCCATTCCCGCGCTACATCATCTATTGGTTTTCCGGGTTCATAGGGCACGAGGTCACGGATATAAGACGGGGCTTGGTTAGTAACGGAATTCATAAGACCAGACAGGATTCCCTATTTTGGTAAGGAAATCAATCCTCACTTGTAGGGGTTACTCAAAAAAAATGCACTTTCCCGGTTTTCACGTCATAGATCGCGCCGACGATGGCTATTTTTTTCTCTTCTTCCAATCCCTTGATGATAGGACTCTGTGAACGCATCTGCTTAATCATCCGTTTAACATTCTCATAAGCGACTGCCTCGACAAAAGTTTTATTTTTGTCATTCCTCGGTTCGATATTTTTCGGTACATCTTTGATTGCGGGTTTGATTTGATTAAGAAGACCTGTGAGATTTCCCATTTTCACCCCGGCAATGGCCCCTTTAACCGCACCACAATCGGTATGGCCGAGGACCACGATCAACTTACTGCCGACGACCTTTGTCGAATATTCCACACTGCCCAAAATATCATCATTAATGACCGGCCCGGCCACACGGGCATTCAATATATCGCCGATGGTCTGGTCAAAAACCAATTCCGCAGGCACACGCGAGTCGATACATCCGATGACTACGGCAAAAGGATATTGCGCGCCGGAGGTAACCTTTACATTTTTTAAATAATCGTATTGCTCGCCATCGCCCTGGAGAAACCGGTTATTCCCCGTTTTTAATCGTTCTAGGGCTTGTGTTGTGGTCATCGTTTGTTGCTTCTCCTGCGTCATGATAGCGCTGAGTGATGAGGTAAAAAGGATACCGCTGATGACGGCCGTAAAGAAGGTTTTGGTAGAGGGGATCATGAAGGGAAAGATTATAATCTTCCCCACTATTCTTCAAGAAAACGATTTTGAAAAATACATCGATCCACGTAAATGATTGTGTTTCCGGGCACAGTCAATCGAGGACTCTTCCTCGTCATGATTGATTGATCGAACCCCGGCACGCGGACTTTGATGGTGTTATTCACCCGCCGCGAAGTCACTTCCCCGGTGTCGCAGGCAGGCCGACGGCATTCACCTGATAGCGGGCATAAAGGGCTGCGTCATGTTGTTGGGCAATTTGCTGCATGGCTGCTTCCATTTGATTATAAAGTTCTGTCTGGTAACGGTTCGCGGCTGCATTCGCAGCCTTTTGCGCAGTGGACGTGACTTGTTTTTCAGCGGCGGCCCGGCGTCGGATTTGTTGTTGGTAATAGGATTGCTGTTGGCGGTAAGCATTTTCTTCATCCATGGACCCTTTGATTAATCCACCAATGAGTCCTGCCACAAACCCGGCACCGGCACCTATGGCCGCACCCTCTCCCCCGCCTGCCAACGCCCCGATTCCTGCCCCGAGTCCGGCACCAGCCGCTGCCCCTATACCCGTGGTCGTCGGAGTCCCGCTACCCGCTCCGCCATGGGTTTTGCGGGGGGCACTCGGGATGGGGACATTTTCCTGAACATAAGCTTTTGCCTGGGTTTGGGCTTGTGACTGGGCTTGTTTACGGTAACTGGAGACTGATTCATTAACTTGTTTGAATTGGGTCGCGAGCCCTTCAAAGGCCTGTTGTCTCTGGGTGATCATCACCATGAGTTCGGATTCCGGACGCAGGACAGGGGCAGGGTTTTTACCCGACTCTTGATAAAGCCGGAATTCGAACTGCGGATCGCGCTGGTAGGCAATCGCGTCCGCATCGAGGATTTTCCATGTCCCGTCGGCTTTTGAAGCGAGATTAACCGTCCAAGGGAATGTCACCTGCTCATTAGCCTTTAATACAAGTGTCTTATACTCGGGCGAATACATTTTTCCTGCTGGCAAATCCAAGGCATAAATCAAGTATTTAGAATAACGATTAGCCAACTGCGCATTTTTCTCATCAGTCTGCCCAAAGACAACGGGGACCAGATAGAGCGCCTCTTTGCTCTCCAAAGTCACCATGTATTGAACTGATACGCCGTCGGGTTTTTTCTGGAAAGAAACCGGATTAATATGGGTACATTTTAATTGGGAGGGAAGTCGGCGGTTCATGGCAGCCAAAGCCGCCGAAGTGTCGGGCAGGTTAGCGAACCGATCCCAAACCCCGATTTTAGATGGGGAAACCTGGTTTGTGGGGGACATCGTCTTCGGGTCTTGAAGCTTTGCAGACGGGTTCTGGGCCTGTCCGAGCAGGGCGATCATGCCTTCATGCCACTGCCGGTAGGACGTATTAAATTTTTGATCGTTTTTAATCTCGTCATCGGCTGTGGAACTCGGAGCTTTGGCGGAACGATAAACAAAGTACCCGGCACCGGACAAAAATAGTAACCCGACAATCACCAGTAAAACGACGATCGGCACCATAAGATTCATCCCCTTTTTAGTAGGGACTTCTGACGGGGCTTTTTTAGGCAGGACGGGGGCCGAGGGTAATTTGCCAAATACGGGTTTGGGTGTCTCGACTGCGCCTGTGGCACTTGATTGGCCGGATTTCTCCGGGACACCTGCGGATGGGGCTTGTGCGGGGAATTTAATCTCTTCCCAATATTTCCACTCCATGTCACCGTCCCGACGGACCTTGGTTTTATCGTCGATGGCCCCGATTTTACAGCGGTGTTCAAGCTCCTCAAAAGTAAAAGGGCCTTGAAGCCGTCCATCCGGGTCGGCGTAGGAAAATTTCTTCATCCTCAAAGAATAAGCTGGAAATCCTGAAAAATTCAATTCCAATACCAAAATACCCTTTCCATGAAAAAAAATGATTTAATCGACCTGATGACTTCCCTCGGGCTACGCGCCACCAAAACGCGTGGTCAGAATTTCCTTTTGGACGAAGGCGTACTCACACAAATCGCCCAAGCCGCCCAGATCATCCCCGGGGAACGGCTGATTGAAGTCGGGCCGGGGTTTGGCACACTGACTGATAGCCTGCTCGCACAAAATGCACCCGTGACCACGATCGAGCTGGACCGCGGACTGGCAGGTTATCTGCGTCAAAAATATGCGGATCGGCCCGAACTCGAACTGATCGAAGGGGATGCCTTGGAGCTTCTGCCTGCGCAATTCGTGCGGTACCCTGGGGCACGGTTCGTCGCCAATATCCCTTATAATATCACCACCCCGATTTTGGAGATCCTTTGTCAGACAACGCCTCCACCGCAAACAGTTATTTTAACGGTTCAGAAAGAACTCGCTGAAAGACTTTCGGCCAAACCCCGGACAAAAGCGTATGGGGCCATGACCGTGATGATTCAATGGCGTTTCAGGGTGGAATACCTTTTTACACTCAAAGGTGCCCAGTTTTTTCCCGCCCCAGACGTGGACTCAGCCGTGATCAGGCTGAGCCCCTCAGACCATGCCGGGCAAATTGCTGCGGAGGATCATAAGGCCTTTGACCGCCTTGTCCGGACGGGTTTTTCGCAACGACGCAAAATGCTCCGCAAAATCCTCCCTCAAATCACTCCCAAAGATATCGAAGCCACCTTGAGCGCCCTCGGTCTTAATCCCCTCGCGAGGGCCGAGGAATTAGGCCTCGAGGATTGGTTTAAACTCTTTAATAAACTAAAAGAATAATCAACCCAAACGACCCGTATGGACACGGACCGTAAAATCTTTCTAGAAAAAATATGAGTGACCTCCAGCAAACCACCGAGATTTTTGATGTCGTCGATGAAAATGACGAAGTCATCGGCCAAGCCCCGAGACCCGATGTGCATGCACGCAAATTGCACCACCGCGCTATTCATATCTTTGTGTGGAATTCCAAGGGCGAACTTTTCCTGCAATTCCGTTCACGCCTAAAAAAGAATCATCCCCAGACATGGGACAGCTCCTGCAGCGGTCATCTATCCACCGGTCAGGATTATTATGAAGCCGCCATCCGTGAACTCGAAGAGGAAATCGGACTGGATGAAACACAGACCAAGGCTATCCGTCCGGTCTTTAAGGTAAAATCGTGCCCGGAGACTGAGCAGGAACACGTCTGGCTATATGAAATGGTCCATGACGGCCCATTTCAGTTACAAGCCGAGGAAATCGAAGATGGCCGTTTTTTTTCACAAAATGATATTCAAAAAATGATCTCTGAAAATCCCGTGCAATTTGCCCCCTCATTTGTTTACATTTGGAATCTTTACCTAAGGCAACAAAAAAGTTAGCCAAGAGCCTTGGGATTCGTTACGGTTCTGCTACATTTTATAATAATCATAATCTATGTCGCGGGCCGTCAGCAAAAAGAATATCTTTAAGAAATCCCATCCCCTTGTGGTCGGGAGTGTGACGACATTTGAGGGGTTACAGATTGCCTCCCAAGCAACAACAAAAGACTGTGATATCATAGAAGTACGGCTGGACCTAATGCCGAAATCACTCTTGAGCCATTTTACCCAGTTATGCAAATTACTCGAAGTCATTAAGTTACCCATACTTGCGACTTTGCGGTCTAACCAAGAAGGGGGAAAGTGTACTTGGCCCCTGAATTGGAGATTGGGTTTTCTGGAGATGATTCTTCCCCATGTGGATTTAATTGATTTGGAACTTTTTGCTGTAGCTAATGACCCGGGGAAAATCGCCTCATTCCGTAATCTGGGAAAAATCATCATCCTGTCCTATCACGATTTTGAAAAATTACCGCAAAACCAGTTTATCCAGAAAAAAATAGATGAAATGTTTAAGGCCGGGGCGGACATTGCCAAGGTCGCAGGATTCATCAAGTCCCGTAAGGAATTAACCCGTATACTCTCGCTCATGGAAAAGCAACAGAAACCAGTTTCCCTCATGGGCATGGGCGCGTATGCGACCGAATCGCGTGTCGGACTGGCCAAGAGGGGTTCCCTCTTGAACTATGGATACATCGATCAACCAGCCGCACCGGGCCAAATCCGCGGGGCTGACCTTTTGAAGAAAATCCGGCAAACGAGGCACCCCGGAAAATGAGACAAACCTCATCCCCTCGCATTTCTAAGGTTACGCCCGTTTTGCTAATGACAATTATTCCCTTGGCATTATTCCTTTGTGTCGCCGGCATCCTGCGGGCTGGAGATTATTATGTATTCGAGCTGAAGGACGGGATGATCGTGAGGGGGGCGATTGTATCGGAAAATAAAGATTTTTTTACTGTTAACCTTGAAGAATCTAACGGAGTCGAAGGTCAAACACAAATCACCAAATCCCATATTGCAAAAAAAACAAAGATTTCTGACGACGAGATTGCTTTCAAAAAACTGCCCAAGCTCGTGATCCACCCGCGCCATTCCTATAGCTTAAAGGAATATAATAACCTGATCGAGGCTGCTGAAGATTTCATCACGGCTTACCCTCAATCACCCATGATCCCCGGTATCACTCAGGCACTTGCCCCCGTCAAAGAGGAGCAGCTCAGGGTCTCAAGAGGAGAGATCAAAACGGGAGGCGAATGGCTTTCCCCTACGGAAGCCACATTTATCTCCTATGACATAAAGGCTAATCTCCTCTATGATGAATTGTTAGATCACCAGCAAAAAAATAATTTTTCCGAGGTGAAACGGGTGTTTGTAGAACTTGAGAAAAAATATCCTGCCTCGATCGCCTATTATCAATCAGGGTCACAAATGATTGAGTGGCTGGATAAACAAATTAAGAGCAAACAAATCGAGATCGCCGCTGTCGACGGCAAGATCGTAAGCTTAGAAAAAAGCAAGGCGGAGAATAACACCCGGATTAACGAAGCCAAGGCCAAGGCCTCGTCAGCATCCTCCCCAAACTACGCTGCCACCCTCAAAAGCCAGATCAATGTCATGCAAGGTATGGTCAATAAAATCAATACTGACATTAAAACTATCCAAAACCAGGTCGCATCAACAAAACTGGCAATGGGGGATTATCAGGCCGAACTGACCCGGCTACAACAAACCCCTTTCGACCAACTCAGCAAACAAGGCAACTTCATCAAACAAATGGAATTAAAATTCAGATCAGGAAAAATGAGTGAAGTCAAAAATATGCTTAACCTGCCCGAACTCCAAAAATTTGAACGCACAAGGAATATCAATAACCTGCTAGGAAATCACGATAAAATCCTCCAGGAAATGAAAAGCGAAATAAACGCCAAAAATTTTGATGCGGCCATCGAAACCGGTAACAACGGACTCAAAGAATTTCCGGGTTCTGACCAGATCACCGCATTGATCGAAGAAGCAAGGACTGCCCGGAGTTCAACCGCAGGGATCCAAAACTAGCTGATTTTTACGGCATGCGTCTTATCAAGACGGAGGATCGATCCTGATTTGAGGTTCACTTTTAATGTAGGGTCGGTTATTTTCTCACCGTCGATCTGTACGGATCCCTGTAATATCAGTTTACGAATATCGCCACGGGATTTTTTCAGGGAAAAAACTGTATGATAGGCATGCTCCACTAGTTCCAAGACCGCCAAACTTGTGGTCGGGTTGATCATTTCAGGCAGATCCGCCGAGGCAAGGTCTTTTTTTGAAAAACGGGTTTCAAAATCCATTAACGCCGCGTCTGCCTCTATGATTCCATGATATTTTGCGCAAATAGCATGGGCGAGGCATTTTTTATTCTTCATGGGATGCTCTAGCGCTGGCATGGAACCCCCCGTTAATAATGGATACCAACGTTCCATTAAGTCATCAGAAATGGACATGGCTTTACCGAACATACTTTGGGGAGACTCGGCCACGCCGATATAATTATCGAGTGACTTACTCATTTTTTGAACCCCATCAAGGCCTTCGAGGATAGGCATGACTAGGACGACTTGTGAGGATTGTCCATCATCCCGCTGGAGATCCCTTCCCACGAGGTTATTAAATAACTGGTCATTACCGCCGAGCTCGACATCAGAACGGATCATGACCGAGTCATGACCTTGCATGAGAGGATACTGGAACTCCGTCAGGGTGATACTAATGCCGGACTCAAAACGTTTCTTGAAATCATCCCGTTCCATCATCCGGGCCACATTCATTTGACCATTCAGCTTGAGGACATCGGCGTAAGTCATCTTCGAAAACCACTCGCTATTATGGCGTATCTCCGTTTTCTCGGGGTCGATTATTTTAAATATCTGCTCCTGATATGTCCGGGCATTCCGCGCAATTTGCTCGGGCTCAAGGGCCGGCCGTGTCTTCGAACGCCCTGTGGGATCACCAATCAAGGCTGTATAATCACCGATAATAATCACCGCTTGGTGGCCCAAATCCTGGAATTGGCGTATTTTGCCGAGGATAAGCGCATGACCAAGATGGATGTCCGGAGAACTGGGATCAAAACCCAACTTCACCCGTAACGGCCTGTTTTCCTTGAGTTTCTCAAGGAGTTCATTTTCCGAAATAATCGCAGTCGCTCCGGAGCGTAAAATATCAAATTGTTCTTGTGGTGACTTCATAAACGGAATCGGCTTATCATGAGTCTTGGCAAGTGACAATCACATTTATGACTTTTGATCAATTACAGGTAACATTCGCCCATCATTGGCTCATGAGCATGCGCGGAGGGGAAAAAACCCTTGAGGCGATGGCCGGGCTTTTCCCGGATGCTCCCATTCATGCCATCGCTGGGATTTCAGCTAATCTCTCCGAGGGATTAAAGAAACATGCCATTGAATATTCCCTCATCCAGAAGCTGCCCGGTTCCCCCCGTTTTTTTAGAGCTTACCTCCCGTTTTTTCCTACAGCAATCGGACGGATGAGTTTGCCAGCCAGCGATTTGCTCATTTCCAGTGATGCCAATCTGATTAAAGGTGTCAAGAAACCTGCGGGCAGTTTCCACCTTTGTTACTGCTATAGTCCCCCCCGATATTTATGGATGATGCAGGATATTTATCTGGCTTCCCTGCCCATTATTTACCGTTCATTCGCGAAGAGGATTTTTTCCCGTCTTCGGGAGTATGATTTTAAGGCCGCCCAGACCCCTGATTCATTTGTCGCTATCTCAAATGCTGTATCCCGTCGCATTGAAGAGTATTATCAGAGGCCTACCGATGCGGTTATCCATCCACCGGTGGATATTCATGAGTGCCATGCTCATGCAAAACGGGAATCATTTTATCTGGTCGTCAGTGAGTTAACCCCTTATAAACGCGTCGATATCGCCGTCAAAGCCTGTTCGGAGCTCAAAAAATCATTAGTCGTGATTGGTCAAGGGGGAGAACTTAACCGTTTAAAGAAAATGGCCGGCCCACTCGTGACATTCATGGGCTGGCAAAAGAATCACACTGTCCGCGCGTTAATGGCTAGGGCCAAGGCCTTCTTATTCCCTGGTGAAGAAGATTTCGGAATAGCCCCGGTGGAAGCCATGGCCAGCGGTGCTCCCGTGATTGCTTTCGGGCGGGGGGGGATACTAGATACGGTTATAGACGGGAAAACCGGTATTTTGTTTTCCCACCAATCATCCGAATCAATGGTGAGTGCGATTGAAAAATTTGAGAAGATGGCTGGAGAATTCTCCCCCGAACTCCTTCGCAGCCACACGAAACAATTTGCGCGGTCGGAATTCCAAAAAAAGCTTCGCCATTTTATCAAGAACAGACTAAATCTTAGCGATTAACCGTCTTATGAGATTGTCCCAAAGAGAATTAGAGCCTGTGCTGATGCTTGTGGATACGGTGATGTGCCTTTTGGGTATCAGTCTCGCCTTTTTCCTCAGGGCATCTGACATCTCATTTACAGACCAGATTCCTGTCCAAGCCAACTACGCACTTTTATCCACAGTCATGACGGTCATTATTTTATTTTCATTAAAGATTTCTAGTCTCTACAGGCTTGAATTCATGTCCGGGAGGTCAATGTTACTACCGAAATTATTTATATCCACCTGTGCCGCATTGGCCGCCCTGTTTACACTGGCCTTTTTCATCCGGACACAACAACAAGCCTATTCACGCGGGTTCCTCATTTTATCAGTATTCACTATCTCATTCATGCTCTTTGTAGGTCGTTACTCTATTTGCGCCATTCAAAGGAAATGGTCTCTTTTCAGTAAAAGAAAAACCCTGATTGTCGGATGGAGCCCGATGACTGACCGTTTAGCTGAATCCATGATCAATAGCCGCTTCCCCATGATGGAACTTTCCGGCATCCTTACGCTCCAAGTCTGGCAAATCCCTGATGAATACCAGGAATATCATCTGGGCTCCTATGATGAATATCAAAAATCCCTTATTATAAAACCAATCGACCAAGTCCTCATCCTTACGTCCCAAATCCCCCCCCAGCAATGTATTGAATTCTGTCGTTATGCTGACCAGAAACTCATTAAAATCGGACTGATTCCCGACCCCCTCGAGATCATGCTCGGGCGGATGGAACTCTCCAATATCGAAGGAGTGCCTGTTCTTGCCGTTACGAACTTGCCCTTGGATAAACTCTCAAACCGTATCATTAAACGGGTGGTCGATCTTATCGGTGGGATCACCGGACTCTTACTAAGTATTATTCCCTCCCTGATTATTTCCCTTTTTATCAAAGCAGATTCCGCCGGACCGGTGATTTTTGGGCAGGAGCGGGTCGGTCGAGGTGGGAAAAAATTTATCATGTATAAATTTCGTTCCATGAGGTTCGGAGCTGAACAACAGGATTCAGAAGCTGGGTTGGGTGTCGACAATGACCCCCGCATCACAAAACTCGGTGATATGCTCAGGAAGTGGAACTTGGATGAATTGCCCCAATTCTGGAATGTGATTAAAGGGGAAATGAGCTTGGTCGGCCCTCGCCCCGAGCGGACCTATTTTGTCGATCTTTTCAAGGAAAAGGTGCCCCATTACATGCCTCGTCATATTTATAAACCGGGTATAACCGGTCTAGCCCAAGTGCGCGGGCACCGCGGGAATACCTCTTTGGAAAAGAGGATCGAGGCGGATCTTGAGTACTTCGAAAATTGGTCGGTATGGTTGGATATAAAAATCATCCTTTTGACACTCACCCAATATTTTGGACATTATGAAAATTAACGGGGATTTCAAAACGCTGCGACTCCCGGATCTTTTGTTTATTGTCCTCACAAGCATTCTATTTCTGGGATACTGGTTATCTTATCTATTTGCTGATTACTCCGATTTATACGGGACAAATTATTACCCAGGACTCCTTAACTATGAATTTTTTGCCCAGTTATTCACTGTACTGCTAAGCCTCTTGGTTTTATTCCGTATTCTCCTTTCGAAGGAGCCTCGGCAACTTCCGAGTGGCACCAAGTTTTTTCTCCTGTTTTTATCCCTCTACATTGGATGGACCCTTCTGTCTACAGTATGGTCGATCAAGGCAGGCTTTGGGTGGAAGGAAATCAGGGTTTGGCTCGGATACTTGCCGCTGGCCTTTGCCTTGACGATTTGTTTGGGAGAATTTCAGCAAATCAAACGGGCCGTTATAACGCTTATCGCGGCACAGGTCGCCTGCATATCCATGGTCGTCATCTATGCCTATTATGCCAACGGCTGCTACGTCCCTTATATCACATTCTACCTGAACCGTTCCCTCTTAGGAGAGATGATCATCGTGGCCATACCCCTTTTAGCCGCTTACGGGTTACTGCAGAATAATGGTTACCATGTATTTTTGAGGGTCTGTGCGATTCTCGGGTATATCTCGGTACTGATTATGGCCCAGAGAGCTCCATTATATGCATTATGGATCACACTCATAGTGTCCGTGATATTAGGTTACATCAAATATCCAAACTACCGGAAAAAACTTATCCTCTTTTGGGGCATTCTCTGTTTAGCGACGGTCTTTTATCTTACCCCCAGCAAATTGACGGGAGGACTCGAAAACTGGGACTCTTCTCGGAGAGCCTATAATATTGACCAGGCCAAAGACACATTTCATTACCGGATCAATGGTGTCCTCGTATCTTTTTTTCAATGGAAAGATAATTGGCTCTTCGGCACAGGCCAAGGAACATATCCCTTGGTTTTTCCTGAATATTCAAAGGCGATTGTTGATGCAGGATTCCAGAAATATGCAAAAAAAACCGAAGATAAACAAATCTCACGCGCCCATTGTGAACCCGCACAAGTTGCGGGCGAATTAGGCATCATTGGCCTCACCCTCTGGGCCGTATTTTTTGTTTTTTTCCCCCTTCGCTTATCATACGCAGGATGGAAACAAAATAACATTGTGCTTTTGGTGGGGAGCTGGGGCTTACTTGCGATCACAATCAGCGGACTGGCCAGTTCTTTCAGTCCCCGGCTTGTGACGACCGGAATGTGGTATGTCATTGCGGGCGTATTAATATCGGCAGAATGGAAACTCCCCGCTTCACTCCTAAAAAACAGCCACTTAAAACTTTTATCGGTTCTGGCTGTAGGCGTGTCATGCCTCGTTCTGTTCTCTACCATGAAAACCCAGCGTCTTTTGAATTATTTCTATCTCATTCAAATCAGCAAAAAGCTGCCACAAGCCACTTATTCTAAAGAACTTAATAAGTATAAACAACTCGTCACGGCAGACCCTTATTATCATTATTTTTATTTTGCAATCGCCAATGCCATGGCCGAGCACGGTAATCTTAAACAGCCTGAATCTTCCCATTTCTGGCGTGAAGCCCAAGATTTAGGACTTTTCTCATCAAATCTCCTGGCGAGTGAAGCTTTCTCCCTTTATCTACAAGGCAAAAGGGATGATGCGCTGTCCCGCATCGATGAGGGACTCCATATTTTCCCAGACTCATGGTTTTTATTCACAATAAAAGCTGCCATTCAGGAAAACGAGTCATTACCGGCTAATTCCCAGACTTGGCAACAAGCTTTAAATCTTCATCCTGAAGCTACCCGTGTTACCCAAAAAGTATTTAAAGAAATGTTTACCGGAAAAAAACAAGGGATCACGTATCAGGAACTTTATGAAATCCCTACGGGATATTACGGGCCCCTCTCAGTATATTATTTTAATACCCATCCCAAAAACAAAAAACTCCCCAGTTTATTTAATGACGGAACAAGCAATCCTTGGGAAAGTCCATGAATCTAGCCCTGCCATACTCTGATAAAGTAATCCCTGCGGTACTTTGTTGTCTGGTCGTCGGGCTCTTTTGGTTTTCACCGCCTGATTTGGTCTGGAGGATTGCTGACGTGGGTGAATCCCAAGTCATTCGTGAGACCATATTGGCCTTGGTCTTGGCCTCGTTATCCGTGTACATCCTCGCCATTAGGCAGGCACGGCGCAAATTGTTTGGAATATTTCAGCAACCCTCCTTCCGGAATGCGGTCATATTCGGCTTAGCCATCCTTATTTGGCAATGGGTGAGTCTGCTGGTGAATGGGCACACGGTTGCAGGAACTTCTTATTGTATTCTTTGGTTAGGCTATCTATCCCTCTTTATTTTCACAAAACTTGCTTTCGATGGGAAAATCCAATATCAGAAAAATGTTCTTGTGATTATCTCGTTATCCACACTAGCGGCATCGATTTACCTGCTCTTAAAATCCATCGAAAATAATTTATACTGTCCAAACATTCTACTCAACACCGTACGCCTGAGTGCTGGTGAATACCTCGTGCCAGGATGGGCAATCATTACCGGGCTCTTCTTATATGCTGAGTCCACCCGCCAAAAAGCCCTGTGGGGGGGAGGTTTATTTTTTGCGACATTAGCGATCTTCCAAACATCCCACCGCTCCCCCATTTTAGGAATCGTATTTTCTCTGGCCTGTCTTCTTTTTCTTGGATACAGACAGCACCAACTCAAACAAAGATGGAAAGCTTGGACCATATTCTTTTTAATCATCATCTCTACAATCACCATACAGATGCTCTCCTATACTGCGCTAAAGGGGATGGATACTAATGTGACCATTCAAAAGCGCCTCATGAAAAACGAGGAGGGTTCGATCGGTTACCGTCTGTTTTTAATGCGTGTCTGTATGAATATGTTTATGAATAATCCCATTGCTGGTGTGGGGACAGGAGCTTTTGGAAAAAATTATTTCCCTAACCAAGTGGCATTATCAGCTTCACCCGGTTATTCCCAAATCGCTCCCACACTCTCAACTCTCGGCGCGGAGAGGGCTCATAATGAATTCTTTCAGATCCTGGCGGAAAATGGGGCCATTGGCCTGATTCTCTGCGGTTGTTTCATCGGGGTAGTTTTATTCTCTTCTCGCAAACTCGGAACCGGCCACTCGGGCCCCGTTTCCAATATGATCCTTTCCGCCCTCATTGGTTTTTTGGCTTCTAGTCTTACCAGTGGATTTTCTTGGCGCTGGGCATCAAATGGTTCTTTGTTCTTTTTGATTCTCGGCTTGTGGACTTGTCACACGAACATAAAACGGGAAGCCCCTTCATCTTCCCTGCCAAAACTGATGATAACCTTTGGGGTATTTGTTTCTATCTTCTTAGTGATAGGAACTCTCTATCAAATCAAAAAAACAATCTCTCAACTTGATTATGCAAAGGGTTTTGTACTCTCGACCCATGATTCAAATATCCAAGCCATTGAATGCCTGAACAACTCTTTGAGTATCAATCCTGAAAATTGGCGGGCCGCATTTTTACGGGGAAAATTGTTTCTTTCCCAAAATGAAAAACCAAAAGCATTGGAGTCATTCACCCTTGCCGCCCAAAATAGAATTAATGGGGTAGATCACCTCGTGATTCTTGCCCGTCTCCATGAGTCCACTGACCAGCCCTCCGATAATCAAAAAATTAAAAGTCTTTATGGACAGGCCTTATCAGCGTATCCGCATTCACCTTTACTTAAGCTTTTTTATGCTGATTATCTAGTAAATAGAGGGGACCTCAAAAAAGCAAAAATTCTTGCTGAACAAGCGAAAATTGAAGATCCTGAACTCTATAGTGCTGCCAAAAAGTACTTCACAGGACGAGCCGATGAAGGCCGTCAACTTTTAATACAATCAAATAAAATCGAGATAATGAATACCTTTGAAACACTTTTTCTCTCTAAGTGACCTGCTGTCAATGAGATATTTATGTTGACTTATCTGATGATTTTAACCATTATCTAATAGTTATAGCTAATAATATAGCCATACATAAACATAAAAAAACAAACAGGACTAAACATATGAAGAACAAACAATCAGGGTTCACGCTCGTCGAAATCATGATCGTGGTAGCAATCATCGCATTGCTCGCAGCGATCGCCGTGCCGAACTTCCTTCGCGCACGTCAACGTTCATTGGCCACATCCGTTAAAAATGATATCCGTATCATTGAATCGGCTGCAGACCAATATGCCATTGAAAGTGGTCTATCTGGTACTGCTAATATCTTATGGACAAGTATCACTGGTTACTTCAAAACAGGCAGCAAAATCGCTTCTGGGCAGTCTGCTATATCCGGAATGGATTTCTCCGCCCAATATTCATCGATTCCGGTTGGATCAAAACTCTCTGCTACAACAGCCATTAGAGCTGAATTCGCAGATACATCGATTATTCCTGTTTCTTTCTGGAATGATTAATATAAATACACATTACTACAAAAAACCCCAGCAATTGCTGGGGTTTTTTTATGTTTATAACTCTCCGATAATTTCAAATAGAGGGGTTCATCTAGGCAGATCATTATACTTTCGGTAACTGAAAAATTATAAATTCGTGATTTCCTGAATCAAAATATGGCTTTAACATGTGTCCTTGCTGAAGATATGGAAATCTGGCATAATTGCACCTAGGATAGTAATAACTTTCCAATCATTTGAGCACTTTGAAAAGATAATAAATAAATTCATGAATCAGAATAAATTGATTGTTTTATCTATAGTTATTTTCACTGCGACCTTCATTCAATGGCTACCAACAACAGGTTTTGGCTTTATCAATTTTGATGACCCAAGATTCATTGAAGAGAATCCCTTGATCTATTTGCACCCTCTAAAAACTTTTTATCATTCTATTACCACTGTCGTCATGTCTAATTGGATACCATTGACGTTTGCGAGTTTTTCCTTGGACTATCATCTATACGGACTTAATGCGCCAGGATTCCATCTTACTAATATTATTTTTCATGCATGTAATGCAGTTCTGGTTTTTTATATATTTTTCATTCTTTTGGAAAAGTTTTATCCTCAAAGTAATAAGTCCTATCTTAATGCAATATTTGCAGCCATATCATCATTGTTATGGGCGAACCATCCATTTAGGGTAGAAGCCGTAGCATGGGTTTCAGCCCGTAAAGATGTTCTATTTATGTTTTTTTGTCTGTTCAGCATTATTTTTTATCTTAAGTACATATCGAATCTTCTTAAATCAAAAACTGATTCTTTTCTACTAAATCGCTTTTACTTATTATCCATCTTAATGATGATATTATCATTATTATCAAAAGGAATGGCCGTCACACTTCCCTTTGTATTTCTTATTGTCGATTATCTATATAAAAGGAACGATTATAAGAGAGCCATAATGGAAAAGATTCCCTTCTTTATATTATCTGTCTTATTTTCATACATTCAAATATTAACAAGACCAACCACTTTACCTGATACTAACGAATTAAGTTTATCCATTCGAATTATCAATGCTTGCTCTGGACTTGGTTTTTACCTTGAAAAGACCTTATTTCCTCTCAACTTGGTTCCGGTTTACTATTATGAAGGTCATAAACCTGATTATTTTATCTATATTTTTATTTCCGGTCTGGCATCCGTGTTACTTTTAACAATACTGTTTCTGAAAGGAAACCGTTTTGTTAAGGCATCTGTTATATTTTATATTATCACTTTATTGCCAGTAATCGGAATTATGCAAACTTGGATTCAAGAATATGCTGATCGTTTTTCTTATTTTCCGACTTTACCGTTATATCTTGGTTTTGGAATCGCAGGTATTAAACTCGTCCATTACATATCCTCTCCTCGGATGAAAGTGAGAACTGTAACGAACAATCATTTCATACTCTGTGCTAAATATAAAATTTTATTATTATCATCCGTCATTTTTTTTATCTATACATTTCTTTGTTCTAAACAAATTATGTTATGGGAAACCCCCTATACTTTGTGGAATCATCAGATAAACGTTCGTCCACACCCACTGCCCTATCTCGTACTCGGAGATTATTCAATGACGCAAAAGAATCCACAGAAAGCCTTAGATTATTATACTCGAGGATACCAAAGTTACCCCCAATCAACATTGTTTTTGCCACGCATCTCTATCGTAAAAAAACTTTTAAACAATCATCAAGATAATGTGGTAAAAGAGATTGATAGTAAATTACTACAGCCCCATAATAATTAATCACTACTATGTTTAAGTCTCCTAAAAATAATGCCTTAATCGATGAAATAAGAGATTTCACTAACTTAAACGAATTATTAAAAATACATGACAGGGCATGGCATGATAGACCATTATTAAGAGAAACTTATTATCACTTTTTCAGTCTGATTAAAGATGAAATACACAAAATACAAGGAGGAACAATATTGGAAGTTGGTTCGGGTATATCAAAAATCAAAGATATTATTCCTCAGTGTGTTACCTCAGATTATTCAAAAACAGTTTATGCGGATAAAATCGAAAATGTTTATGGACTGTCGTACTCTGATGGTAGTTTATCTACAGTTATAATGGTCGATGTTTTTCATCATTTAAAGTACCCCTATTGTGCATTATCTGAAATATATAATAAACTTTTGCCCTCTGGAAAACTAATTATATTGGAACCGGCTATGAGTTTATTGGGAAAATTTATCTATGGGCATTTTCATCATGAACCGCTCGGGCTTAACTTAACTATTGATAGAAATGCCGTTATTGGAAAAACATCCCAATTAGAATATTATGCTGCACAAGGGAACGCTTGGAGAATTTTCCAAAAGAATGAATATCATGACACATTTGAAGAGTGGAGTAGAATTAATGTAAAATTGCTTGTCGCAGCGGATTATATGGTATCTGGAGGATTCACAGGAAGGAAACTCTTTCCTTGGAAAAGTGCGGCTTTTCTGCGTGCGATTGAAAAAATCCCACACTTTTTCAAAAAGTTAATTGCAACACGCATGCTCATTGTCATGACAAAATGATATGCACGTGATGAATCGAAATATTAAATTATCTGCGTATCTTAACAAGATTTCGAAGCACTATAACCAGTTATCATCCCCTCCTCCATATTTAAGTTATTATTACAGACAATTGATTGCTCAATACTATAAACGACTTATTCATCATGAGCATGACATACTTGAAATTGGGTCAGGACAAGGTTTACTTTTAAAGTTACTGTCCTACAAAAGAATGAGTGGAGTGGACATCTCAGAAACACAAGTTGATATTGCCAAAAAGAAAATACCTGATGGGCGCTTTTATTGTCAGGCGGCAGAATATTTAAATTTAGATGGTAAATTTGATGTAATACTCATTTCTGATACATTAAATTATGTAGGTGATATACAGTTGTTATTACAATCACTTCACAGTATGAGTCATTCAAATACCAGATTAATGATCAATTCTGTTAACACACTTTGGTATCCGCTCATCAATCTAGCTAATCATTTAGGTTTAAAAAATCCAGAACCACCCGGCAACTGGTTAAGTGTGAATGATGTGCTAAATTTACTCAATCTCTCTGACTGGGAAAATGTTACCATCGAGAACCGGATACTCATGCCATTGCCTGTTATTGGCCCTATACTCAACCGGTGGATCGCACCTCTACTCCAGCATTTCTGTTTGACGACATTCATCGTATGTCGCCCGCGTATTCCGTTTTACACCCGTAAAGAGTATTCTGTGACTGTAATTGTACCTGCCCGAAATGAAGCGGGGAATATCTGTTCCGCCGTTGAACGAATCCCTGTCATGGGCACTCGATCCGAAGTGATTTTTATCGAAGGCAACTCCACAGACAATACTTGGGAAGAAATTCAAAAGAATCTAGATAAAAGGAATGATTTAACAGTATCGTCCATGAAACAGACGGGCAAGGGAAAAGCTAATGCCGTGCGTGAGGCAATTGCCAAGGCTACGGGGGATGTCATTATGATCCTGGATGCTGATTTGACTGTGGCTCCAGAAGACCTCCCGAAGTTTTACGAACTCTTGGCGACTGGAAAAGCTGAATTTGCCAACGGGGTACGCCTTGTTTATCCGATGGACAACCACGCCATGCGGTTCCTGAATATGTGTGCAAATAAATTTTTCAGTATTGGATTCAGTTGGATTCTGGGTCAACCCGTTAAAGACACATTATGTGGAACAAAAGTTTTTTTCAGGGAGTCCTATTTAGACTTTGCCAAAGATGAGGCAGACCTCAGACTGAAAGATCCCTTTGGTGATTTTGAGTTCCTGTACTTTGCACGGCAGAAAAACTTAAAAATCTTGGATATTCCCATCCGTTACCATGACAGGGTTTATGGGCAAACCAATATCAACCGCTGGAGGCATGGCTGGATGCTCCTCAAAATGCTTGTATACGGAGCACTCCGTTTTAAATTCATTTAATCATTATGTCCCCAACAACCACGTTAGTTATAAATGAAATCTATCACAGTATCCAAGGCGAAAGCACTTGGGCGGGACTGCCCTGTGTCTTTGTCCGATTGACCGCATGCAATTTGCGTTGCAGTTACTGTGACACATCCTATGCCTTTTATGAGGGGAAAAAAACCGGTTTACCAGAGGTTCAGGAAAAGATTCTATCATTTAATTGTTCACTTGTGGAAGTCACTGGTGGAGAACCCCTTTTACAAAAAAACGTCCTTGAATTAATGGGAAATCTCTGTGAAGCGGGAAAAACTGTCCTGATAGAAACAAGTGGTTCGATTGATATTTCGCCGATCGACCCCCGTGTTCATATTATTATGGATCTTAAATGCCCCTCAAGCGGAGAATCCGCAAAGAATCTTTACGCCAATATTGCTTTTCTCGCCAAAAAAGACGAGTTGAAGTTTGTTATCGGTTCTCGGGAGGACTATGAATGGGCGAGGGAACAGATTGATTTCTGGAAACTACCGGACAAGGTAGGGACTATATTATTTTCGCCCATTTTCGGTAAAATTGATCCGAAAGAGATTGTTGAGTGGATTCTTGCAGACGACTTGCCTGTGCGTTTTCAACTCCAGCTTCACAAATTCATTTGGCCCCCTAATCAAAAAGGAGTTTGACCAGAAGCCATGCTCCCAAAAATCAAAACATCCATACCGGGACCCCTCTCAAAAAAACTTGCACTCAAGTTAAGAAAATATGAGTCGCGTAATATTACATTTGTCAGTAAGGGTTTCCCTGTCTTCTGGAGCAAAGCTAAAAATGCAAATATCTGGGATGTTGACGGGAACCGCTATGTTGATTTCACATCTGCATTTGGAGTGGCGACCCTTGGACACACAAACCCCCAAATAACTGGCGACCTGCGACTCCAAAGCAGGGACTTGGTCCATGCGATGGGGGATGTCCATCCCTCTGAATTAAAAGTGACACTCTGTCAAAAACTCTCTGAAATCACTTTTGAAAAATGGACTCGCGGGTCTAACTCGAAGATTCATGGAAAAACCATTCTTTGTAATTCCGGTTTCGAGGCGGTAGAAGCTGCTTTAAAAACAGCTCATCTATTGACCGGGAAAAAACGTGTTCTGGCTTTTTCCGGTAGTTATCACGGTTTAGGTTTTGGGGCCTTGGATGTGACAGGCTGGCCAGAATTCCGCAGTCCCTTCAAAAAGATTATAGCAGATTTTGCAGATTTCCTGCCTTATCCACAAGGACACCATTGCTCCATTGGAAAAAAGCCAACTTACTCGACTAATGATTTTATGAATGAATTTTTCAAAAAGATTGAAAGATTATTAAAAAAATCGCTCACAGGCGCAATTATTGTTGAGCCGATCCAAGGGAGGGGGGGCGAGGTCATTCCTCCCGTATGGTTTTTACCCCTGCTCCGGACGATGGCGGATAAATATCAAATACCCTTGATTTTTGATGAGATTTACACTGGTTTCAACCGCACGGGATCGTTTTTTGCTTGTGAGGATTGTGATGGCCAAACAGTCGTTCCTGATATGATTTGCCTGGGCAAATCCCTTACAGGTGGTTTGCCATTATCAGCATGTGTGGGTAAGGCGCCTCTAATGGATCAGGCGTGGCCGGAATCGACCGGCGAAGCACTTCATACCAGCACTTTTTTAGGCAATCCCATTGCCTGTGCCATGGCATTAAAAAGCATTACGCTCCATCGTGACCCGGTTATCCTGAAACAAATTGCCCATACGGCGGAGCTCCTCAGGGATTCCATGACAAAAATTAATGAACTATCTTTTACAGGCGATGTCAGGGGAAAAGGCTTAATGTGGGGAATCGAGATTGTTAATGAGAAGGGGACTCCTGCCCCCTCCAAAGCTGTGGAGATTATGATGGAGGGATTACAAAAGGGTTATATCCTCCTAAATGGCGGCTTGAAACATAATGTGATTAGCCTGAGCCCTCCCTATAACATTCATCCCCAGGCATTAACCGGATTTTCAGAGTTTCTCAAAGGAATCTAAATCACACAGATGCCATCAAAAAATAGGATTTTAAGGCTGCCCTGTATCGGATTGTCCGTGATCATGCTCATCTGTCTGGGCTCGATATATGCACAAACCATTTTTTTTGATTTTGTTAATTTGGACGATCTTCCATTAATTCTGGAAAATCCACATCTAAAAGAACTTAGCTGGGAAAATATAAAATGGTATTTTACAGGATCCCTTTATGGAAACTGGATCCCCCTGACAAATCTCTCATTTGCTATTCTTTACCAGCTCTTTAAATTTAATCCCCTTCCCTACCATCTACTCAATACCCTCCTCCATGTGTGTAATACCTTCATTGTCTGGCGTCTCATTTACCTTTTATTTGAAATATCTATTCCCCGTATTAACCACACAAAAATAATTATCATCGCGTCATGGGCAGGTGCCTTGTTCTGGGGAATCCACCCACTCAGGGTGGAATCTGTCGCCTGGGTCATCGAGTTAAAAGATGTCCTCTTTACTTTTTTCTACCTTCTGTCCATACACTCTTACTTATTATACCTCCATCACCTAAAACTACATGGTGCCCCAAGGAATTATTATGCGGACAGGCATTATCTCTTTTGTTTCGCATTCTTCATTCTGAGTGGACTCTCAAAACCCATGGCTATCACACTGCCTGTCTGCCTATTATTACTTGATTGTGCCATGGCACGTCGTGATTGGATTCTTATCGTCCGCGAAAAGATTCCCCTGTTTTTTTTCTCACTATTCATCTGTCTCATGACATTGGCTGCTACAGCAGAAATGAGGCCGGATTTTAATGATGTTACTCTTTTTGACCGTCTCATTACGGGGTTCTACGGACTCGGATTTTATTTCGAAAAAACTCTTTTCCCCGTTAAGTTAGCAGTCATCTATCATTACGGCATGGCAGACCCTACTGTTCGCGAACTCGTTGTAATCAGTGGAGTAGCCTCAGGACTCCTGTTTTTTTTAGTGCTCAAACTGGCCAATCGGACATCCCGGTTAGCACTGGCATTTTATGTCATTACTCTCTCCCCTGTACTTGGATTTTTCCAAATCGGATCCCAAGAGGTAGCCGACCGTTTTTCTTATTTGCCATCGGTCGTATTTTCCTTAGCCATCGGGTACTTTTTTATTCGTGCATTTGATTCAGAATTTCTCGCCACTCGCAAGAGGTTTGCCTCCGTCCTACTCTTATCTTCAGGACTTTGCATCACGGTCCTTCTGTGCACATTGTCACATGCCCAAGCCCATATCTGGAGAAACTCTTTTTCTCTGTGGACACACCAATTATCAATCCGGCCAGATGCAAAAGCATTATTCTCTCTAACTAAATTCTTTTACAATAAACATGATTACCACAGGGCATCAATTTATTCCATGGAGGGAACACGCCTTTTTCCTGAGAATGAAGATTTCCTGATTTATTCGGCCATATGTCATTTCATATTAGGAGCTTATGACCAGGCTTACGTCTACAGCCAAAAGTCTCTCGATCTAAATCCCCATTCTCTTGAAGCACTGAGAATCAAATATGTCCTTGAGAAAAACTCAGAAGTAAAAGCCTCTCTTACCAGAAAGATTTTATACTTGGAAAGTTTCTATCGCAGTAAGCAGCCTAAATCCTTTAAATGATCAAGTTAATCCACCATTTAACAATGAAAGGCAAGCATCATAAAGATGATTCAACTCACGGTTATACTTCGCACTTGAATCCACCATTCTAAATACTGTATATTCTATTAATGTTAAAGAAGGAGCTCCCATTACTCTCTATTGTTATTCCCCTATACAATGAGCAAGATGTATTACCCCTCCTAATTCAAAAGATCTATGATTTCAAATCACATTTTGATTCACCTCTTGAATTCATCATCGTCAATGATGGCAGCAAAGATAATACATCAACTTTACTTGACCAGCTGTCAGAGAATCTGCCGACATTAAAAGTATTACACCTTAGCCGTAATTTTGGACATCAGATTGCCCTTACCGCTGGTATTGATTATTCCACTGGTGAATATGTAGTTGTTATGGATGGAGATTTGCAAGACCCGTTTGACATGATATTACCTATGATGCAAAAAGCCCAAGAAGAGGGCTATGATATTGTACTCGCTAGAAGACGATTAAGAGATGGCGAGACACTCTTCAAGCTTTTTACTGCAAAAATATTTTATTGGATAATGAAAAAAGTTATACAGGCAGAACTCCCATCAAATGTTGGGGATTTTAGATTAATGAATCGCAAATCAATTGATGCCTTGAAGGAAATGAAAGAACTCCACAGGTTTTTAAGGGGCATGGTTGTTTGGATTGGATTTAAGCAGGCAATTCTTGATTTCGACCGACCTAGCCGCCCCATAGGTAAAAGCAAATATCCATTAATTAAAATGTTGTCCTTTTCCTGGAATGCAATTACCTCGTTTTCTACATTTCCTCTCTATATCGTGATGAGCTCAGGATGTTTGGTAGTAATACTAGGTATCAGTTATTCTCTTTTGACTCTTTATAAGTCTCTCATACTGAAAATTACAGTACCAGGATGGGCTTCACTTGTGATTTTGCTTTGCATATTCTCAGGGGTGATTTTAGTGTCTCTCGGAATCGTAGGACTCTATGTGGGAAAGATTTTTGAACAAGTAAAAGGACGTCCACTTTATTTGCTTTCAGACACAAGGAATATAACTAGTGAAAAATAAATACGGCATTCAAAAAATTAGTTCAGAAGCTGATTTCCACGATCGTTGGGCTTCAGAAATTAATGAGGAGGAAATTGATGTAATTTCATCCTTCACAGGATCTACAAGTCCCGAAAACAGATATCTAATTTCATTTTTGGGAAATCTTCAAGGCAAACGTATTTTAGAATTAGGTTGTGGTGCTGGAGAAAACAGCATCTATTTTGCACTTCAGGGAGCAAATGTTACTGCCACGGACATTTCTGAAGGAATGTTAGAAAAAACAAATCGTTTAGCTAAAAAATATGGCGTTAAAATCGATACCCACAAGATGGATGCAATGAATATCACATTTGAGAATGATGCTTTCGATGTAGTCTATGCAGCCAATACTTTACACCATGTAGATACACCTACTGCGATCCATGAAATTCACCGCGTACTCAAACCTGGAGGATTTATGTGCACTTGGGACCCATTGTGCCATAATCCAATCATTAATATATACAGGAGAATGGCTACAAAAGTACGTACAATTGATGAACATCCGCTTTCCATCAATATCATTGATTCTATCCGGGCAAAGTTCAGCCATCTAGATTATGAAACTTTTTGGTTTTTTAGTTTGTGGATTTTTTTACGTTTCTACCTTATTGAAAAAATCCATCCAAACGATCAAAGATATTGGAAGAAAATCGTATTGGAAGAAAAACGTTTACGTCCACTCTATTATAAACTTGAGCGATTTGATCTTCTCGTTAAAAAAATACCATTTGTTAAACGTTTCGGTTGGAACATAGCATTGGCTGCAAGAAAGTAGTGACAATATTTCGCGTGTAGTACATTTTGCGAAAGGTATGCGTAGAAAATAGACATATTCACAATAATACCCACTATTTGAAGGTCGCATCTCTAGTGTTTGTTATAGGTTCCCAAATGGTAATACTAATTTCACCAGAACCAAATAAACTTCTATTTCTCCAGTATGAATAATGGAAAGGAATAAAGTATGTCCGATTTGAACGATAATTCGCCATTAATGCATCCTGAATATTTTTCGGCATTAAGGACGGGTAACTACTTTCAACAAAGGCTTTTTCATAGACCTTGTTTTTTATATTTTCTATAATCCCGTGTTCAAATTTTGAAACAATAAGCCGTTCATTAATAAATTGGTTCTCACTGGAATTGATCAATGGTGAATAAAAATATTCGGTAGACCCAGCATTATAAATGTCAGCTTGTGTAGTTAATGAATAATAAGCCAAACTAGAGCACAAAAGTGATTTATCATTAATTAAACTTCTGATTTCTTCATCATACTGTTGAGAATATACGGGCACATTTGGCATATCCATTTGCAGAAAAACTATATAAAAAGTGAGAATAAGTTTTCCAAGAAGACGATTATATTTATCAGAAAAGTAAATACTCGTGACTATCAACACGGGAGAACAAAGCTGAATAAAGTATATCAGATAATTGCCAGTATTTCTACTGAGCCAAATACTCGCACAACAGAGAAAAATAAAAATGATAATAATGTAATATAAACTATTATAAATTCCGTAACTTTTGGAATAGAATTTACTTTTCCAGTGGCGTAATAAAATCCTTCCACTGATACCTCTGTTCACTTTTACATAAATTAAATATAATCCACATATTAAAATCACTATTAATCCCCAATGAATAACAACATAATCTCTTATTTGTGGAATTAAATGGGCTGTCGAAGCCTCATTTGTATTTAAGTGTATTTGTATGGTCGAGTAGAAATATGCCGGCCATTGACTTTGAAAAAATATGCCGGTTAATATCAATAATAATATACTACAGATCAAATATATTATCGCATTAATTCTCTGTCCTACACACAAAAGACCCATTGTCACAGCTGGCATGAAAAGACCGAAATAGGGTTTTGTATAGAATGCTGCTACTCCTAAAATAACGCTCAAAAGGAGTACTTTTATTCGGTTTTGATGAAATCCTGCTAAATAGATGCTCGACCAAAAAAAGAGAGCGCCTAGATAATCAGGCCTTGCCGCATTGGAATATTGTCCGACTAAAATCGCATAAAGAATACAACTTGCTGCTATCGTATAAACCAGAGACACATGCAGCCTTCTGATCACAGTCCAGGTAAGGAGAGTAAGGAGCAAGATTGATATAGCAGTGACTGTTCTATGAACGAGAAAAGTATTCCCAAAAATAAGGGCAAAACATGCAGAAACCAGATTATAACCCAACCCATAGACATTTAAATATAAAGGTAAAAACTCTTTTTGATATGGACTATAACCATCCAATATGATCCCTGTCACCAAAGGCATTAGCCCTTCCCTAATCTCAAGGGGCAATGGTGTCGTAATCAATTTATATTGAAGAATTAATGAAGAGAAGGCCAATAAAACTGCTGCACTTATTAATCCAAAGTCTATAATACGAGAGTATTTTGATAGTATTCCTACAATATTTTTATGCATATTTTTACCGCAATAAGCAGCCCTAAATCCCTGCACTGATTTCAAAATCAAGAGCCATGCGGTCAATTGTATTTGGCTTGATAATATCCTCTACATACTTGAGGTGAATAGCGTCATCGCGATAAAGAGCCAGCCTCTCCATGCTCTCCAAGTCTAGTGAGAGGAAAAATTGCCAAGGGCTTTTCTGGTCGGCATTTTTACCGACCCTTAAATTGCTCACGCCCTGGATTTTTAGAAGCCTAATACGGGTTTCGATAATCATCTCTTCGACTTTATCAGGGCTGGTATTCTCTTTAATTTTAAAAAATATAACATGGTGAATCATAGACAATACCCTTTTAAAAAAAAATTATAAAATCCAGAGATCAAGCTCTCATGGCAGAATCAAGGACATCATTTTCATCATTATCCTGCTGATTCTGTTTCTTGAAATCCACTTTTTGCACACTCTTGATATTCACATACCCATTGATGGCCGCCCCGGGCTCTGCATCCACGGCTCCAGCAACGATATCACCGTCGATTTGCGCTGATGCAGCCAAATAAATACGACCCTCGACAATCATTTTACCTTTTACTTTACCGTAGATCTCCGCATTTTTAACTTCCATCATGCGGTCAACATGGAAAGTCGCCCCCTCTAAGACTTTAAGGGTTTGGGCTTTTAAATGTCCGAAAAATGTCGCCGATGGATGCAGCTCAAAAACACCTTCACAGGAAATATCCTTTGTTGAGACCTTCCCCCGTATGTCAGCCGAACCCACTGCCACTTTCTCCCCCACCAGACGACCTTTCACCCCGACATAGAGATGGCCTTTGGTTTCAATATTGCGCGCGCATATCCCCTCCACACTGTAATCATTCATATCAATATTATGACCACAGTGAAAACAAATGGCTGAAAGTTGTTTATCAGAGACCTCGAGTTGTTGGTGGCAAGCAAAACACTCTACACTACGTTTTTCATTTTTTTTCGCGCGCTTGTGGTGTGGCTCGACCCGGAGGGCGGAGCTTGGCTTAAAATAGCCGCCACAACCTTTACAAACTGTGGAGATACAATCCTTCGGCTCCGACTGATGTGCCCCACAATGAGGGCATATCACGTCGATTGCTTTTTTTGAACGCCAGAAGAAAAGATCAACCATTGTTTGTGCGCTTAGTTACAAGTAATCTTTATTTACCCGTAGCAGGTGTGGCAAATACGGACTTCCTGTCTTGTTCAGAATTTCCACTTGTCCCACCTGAAGGTTTGATGCCGCCAAGTGCACCTTTATTGGGCGTGACTTCGGATTTACCGACAATTGTAGCACCCTCTTCAATGACCAAACGGGTGGCTTTAATGTCGCCGAGAAGTTGGGCTTTGGCTTTTAATTCCGCACGCTCTGTGACGGTAATATTTCCATTGACTTTGCCCATGACGATAACAGACTTGGTTTTGATCTCACCTGTCACTACAGCATTTTCAGCAATAGTCAGGAGACCCGCTTCGGAGATGATTTCTCCTTCCACCTTTCCGTCCAAGGTCAGGTCAGCAGCGAACTTGATTGTTCCTTTAATTTCAATATCAGTCGCAAGATAATTTTTGTTCAATTCGGGAGGCATAAATTTAGATTTTCCTTTGAGTAATTTTCTAGCATTTTTGTTAATTCACTTTGAACCATGTGTCAAGGTGATAAAGCCCTAAATCTCAAACTCTTAAACAATATTTTTCTCTTTACATGTAAAAAGTTGTAAAAGTTTCCTAAAATGGCTAATATTTTGACATGTCTAACCCAAAGCGGGCTGCACAAGCTGCAAAAATCATTGCGACCCCACAAAATTACAAGGTTTGTGAGGGCTGCGAGTCTATTGTAGGTGAAAGTGCGGCTTTCTGCCCAAATTGTAATGGTTACCGTTTTGACTCCGCTGCCGACAGGGTCGTAGCCCAAGCAAAATTACTCGCCACCCGTGACCGCACCTCGGTTCTCTTAAGCGACTTGGACTGATTTTTGCCGCCGTGTGGAAAATTGAATTTCATTCCCATTGTAACGAAGACCCGAAAGATTACATATCCTATTCGGCTGAAGATCTTATTAACGTTTGTATCTCCCACGGTTACCACGGTCTCGCTATTACCATGCACGGTTCATTACTGACCCGGCAGGCCGCTTACGATTATGCTCGGAGTAAAAATTTCCTACTGATTCCTGGAATCGAGAAGTGGATCGAAGGCAAAGAAGTCCTGCTCTATAACGTCACGGAGCAGGAAGTCTCCGGAAAAATGGATTTTAATGCCCTGCGCAATTTGCGTGAAAAAAGGGGAAATGAAATTTTCGTGATGGCACCCCATCCTTACTTTCCGGGGAAACAATGCCTCCACCACAAACTCACTGATCATATCGACCTCTTCGACGCTATCGAACACTGTAATTTTTATTTAAGCCCGCTTAATTTTAACCGTAAAGCCGTGCGAGTGGCCCGGCGATACAATAAACCCATCGTCGCAACCGGTGACATCCACCATCTGCCAAACCTTAACCGGAGCTATTGCCTTGTTGATTCCCCGGAACTTTCCATCCCCTCCATTTTTAATTCCCTCCGTGAAAATAAAATCACTAATACCCACCGCCCTATCCATGTGCATGAGTTAACCGCCGGAATCACCGGAATGATCCACGATAAAATCCGGCGTGTGCTGGGTGTTCCTAACCATTAAAAACAATACTTGATCCGTTTCCCATGGCCTCCTTGAAAACATCCCCTATCATCCGTGTCCTCTCTTATGCAAAAGGTCACAAACGAATGGTCGTCTTGACCCTTTTTTGCGCCCTGACCACGACCGTGATGGGTTTTGTCTATCCTAATGTCACGGAGATCATGATCGACCGTGTCATCCGTGCAAAAGAATATCACTTATTCATCCCGATCCTTGCCGCAGCCTTCGGCGCCTTTCTCCTCAGTGACATCATGAACGGACTGAGGATTATTTTTAATAACACTCTGGAACAACGCATCGCCGCCGATTTGCGCTTAGACCTTTATGCGAAGCTCCAGAAATTCTCCGTGAAATATTTTGACGAGCGCAGCACCGGCCAGATCATGACCAGGATGCAAGATGACGTCGTTAATCTCGAACGCGTCCTGGTCGATGGGACCGAACAAGGATTAGTCCTCGCTCTCCAGATACTCGGGGTCGGGGCCATGCTTTTCCTGACTAACTGGACATTAGCCCTCTACGCCATGATCCCCATGCCTTTTCTGGCGCTCGCTGTGGCATGGTATACAAAACGGGCCCATAAGCTTTACTCGCTCAACGCCAAAAAACGCGATAACCTCGCCTCCCTCCTCCATGATAATATCCAGGGCATGCGCCAAATCAAAACCTTCGGGCGCGAGGATTATGAAATTAAACGTTTTGGTGAACGCCTCAAACAGTATTTCCAGGTCGTCCTCAAGCTGATGAAAACCTGGGCGATTTATTCCCCTCTGACAAATTTCATCCGTTCAACCGGCCTGGTCATCATTCTCGGGATCGGATCAAAATACGTCATGGACGGACGGATGGAAGTCGGCCAGCTCGTTAAATTCCTACTTTTCCTGAATATGTTTTATGAACCAATCAATAGGCTCCATCCCCTTAACCAACTCCTCCAATCCGCTCGCGCTTCAGGAAAAAGAGTTTTTGAAATCCTCGACGAAAAACCCCAGATCGTTGACCAACCCACGGCAATCAGCCTTTTTGGGGATTTGGAAGTCGGCCCCACCACAAAAAACCCTTATGGCCGGGCAAAAGGGGACGTGCGGTTCAATGACGTTTCATTCAGTTATAACGAGGATAAACTCACTTTGCATGGCATCCATTTTACCGCCCACGCAGGTCAAACCATTGCTTTGGTCGGGCCCACAGGCGCCGGGAAATCCACACTGGTTAATTTACTCCCCCGTTTCCATGACGTGACCGGCGGTCAGATCATGATCGATGGGAGGGATCACAGGGAATATACCCTCACCGCCCTGCGCCAGCAGATCGGTCTGGTCTCACAAGAACCTTTCCTCTTTAACGGCACCATCCGTGACAATGTCATGTATGGTCGCCTGGATGCCAGCGAGGAAGATTTATCCCGATCACTCAAAGACGCTAATGCTTTTGATTTCGCGATGGATTTCACACATAAACTCGACACGGTCGTCGGGGAACGCGGGGTCAAGCTCAGCGTCGGGGAAAAACAACGCCTTTCCATCGCCCGCGCCTTACTCAAAGATCCCCCCATCCTGATCCTCGACGAGGCGACCGCTAGTGTGGATACAGTCACTGAAGCATTAATCCAAGAAGCCCTCCACAAGCTCATGCTCAACCGGACCACCTTTGTCATCGCCCACCGCCTCAGCACCATCAAACAAGCCGATATGATCCTCGTGATCGACGACGGTACGATCATTGAGCGCGGCACACATACGGAACTCCTCGCCCTCAAAGGCAAATACGCCCGCCTGATCGAAGTCCAAGCTTCGATTTAATTTCCCGTAGAGTGGCAATTCGCCCCTGCGGGGCCCGCCGTAAAGCAAGACTGATGATAGGAACAACGGGGAAACTCACGCAATTTGTCCGGAGGTAAACCCCAAACTCACACAATTTGCGCAGGGACAGGGAATCATGGCGTTTGGACAGCCATTTCCGGATTCATCTACGCAATTTGCACCATATCCCCGGGTGTGACCCATTGGAATAAGGTCAAGATGTCATGATTCGTCAGCCGGATACAACCGTGTGAAGATGGGGTTCCAATCAATGACTCTTGGTTAGTACCGTGGAAATAGATATAGCGCTCCATGGTATTGGCATTTTGCAGCTCTAGGCCTTGGAGCCAGAGGATCCGGGTCAGGATCAGATCCTCATCCGGAGCAAATTGCGCGGGAGATCCAGCCGACCAGATTTGTCCCGTCCACTCTCGGCCTTTGAGGACTGCGCCGAGGGGTAACCCTTCCCCCATTTTCTGGGCTACCACAAAAAGCCCCGTGGGTGTCTTGAAACTTCCTTCTTCACTGCCAAGACCAAATCTCGAGGTGGCTACAGGCAAACGGAGGAAAACCACCCCTTGCGGATCACGTACCTCGACTGTTTGCGAGGTCACATTGACAAGGATTTTTATGACTTGAGGGTTTTGCGTGGAAGACATAGTCTTGATTGTTAGAACAAATCCGGTCATTCTTCACGTGCAAAATGGTGGAATAAATTATTCCCCGTCCTGAATCGACTAATACACCTATATACTCATGAAAAAAACAAACCTTCACATCGCCATCGTCGGAGCCACGGGAGCCGTGGGTATCGACATGATTGAAACCCTTGAACGCCGCAAATTCCCTGTCGGCAAGCTCACCCTGCTCGCATCCGCCAGGTCCGCCGGAAAAAAGCTCAAATTCAAAGGTCAAGACATCACGGTGGAGGAATTAAAACCCTCCTCATTTGAAGGAGTGGATATCGCCCTTTTCAGTGCCGGGGGCGAGATTTCAAAAGAATATGCCCCCATCGCAGTAAAAGCCGGGGCTGTGGTGGTGGATAATTCCAGCGCATTCCGCATGGATGATTCAGTCCCCTTGGTCGTGCCTGAAATCAACGGGGCTGCTGTCGCCGGGCACAAAGGCATTCTTGCGAATCCGAACTGCACCACAGCCATCACATTAATGGCGGTTCATCCCCTCCACAAAGCTTTCGGCCTCAAAAAGCTCATTATCTCGACCTACCAAGCCGCAAGCGGCGCAGGGGCCCAGGCGATGGAAGAGCTTAAATCACAAATTGCCGAAATCGCCCAAGGCAAAACCCCGACTGTAAAAGTCCTGCCCAAACAAATTGCTTACAATGTCGTGCCCCAAGTCGACGTCTTTCTGGAAGATGGTTACACCAAGGAAGAGATGAAGCTCCAGAATGAAGGCCGTAAAATCATGGGCCTGCCTGGATTAAAAGCCACCGCCACTTGTGTGCGCGTGCCTGTCCTGCGCGCCCACTCCGTCAGTGTCACTGCGGAATTTGAAAAGCCCGTAACTGTAGCTGCAGCCCGTGAGGTATTAGCGAATGCCCCGGGGATCGAGTTAATTGATGATCCTGCAAATAAAGTATATCCGATGCCCATCGAATATTCCGGGAAAGATAATTGTGCTGTCGGACGTATCCGCAAGGATTTAGTTTTTGATAACGGCCTGACTTTCTGGGTCGTCGGCGACCAGCTCCTCAAAGGTGCCGCGCTCAATGCCGTGCAAATCGCCGAGGAATTGATTGCGTGAGGATATCCTCCCTGCTGATGATAACGGGTGTTTTCATTTCACTCCTCGCACAAGGCCAAGAGCAAACGCCTCCCCTCGTGCCAGAAAGCCAAGGACCCTCCGCAGAGGTCTCTGCACCGGAGGGAAAAGAGTCGGAATTCAACAAGCTGAAGGCTCTGAATCAAAATATTTGGTTTGAAGAAAAATTCTGGGAACAGGATGCCGGCCAGTTGGCCCGGCAAATGGGATTATCCCCGGAATCCCAAACCAAATATCTGAGTTCCTATAGGAGTTATCAGACGACAGGACTCGAAATTGCGGGAATCAAACCCTTCATGGCCTCAGTCTATGGTGACCCCACGCACCCGACTGAATTAAATCTCATCTTCATGAATCAGGGGGATTTCTTTGGTGATATCCCCATTACCGCCGACAGACAAAAGGTCATCTATGAACAGGAAGCGGCGTTCAAAAAAGAAATCTCTTCACAGGAAAAATCATTACTTGATAGATTAACGGCTGCATTGGGCAATCCAAAACAATCCTCTTTCGGTGTCGGTTCACTCAAGGAAAAAGTTTACCGCTGGGATAACGGTACCATTGCCATTTTACTCTGTGTCCAGCCGGAGAAATATATCGCCTTGCGGATCTGGCCAAAAAATACCGCCGACGCCCAAGGACGTCCGCGAGATAAAACAACGGATGCTGACCTAAAAATCCTTCTCAAATTAAATGTGGAAAAACGGGACAATGGGGATGTGATCATCAGCCAGATTCCCATGATAGACCAGGGGCCTAAAGGTTATTGTGCCCCAGCGACCTATGAACGAGTCCTCCGGTATCTGGGGCTCAATGTCGATCTTTATACGCTTGCAAATTGCGGGGGGACAGAAAGGGGTGGGGGAACGTATACGGACAATCTTGCTAAAGCCATAGATGATCTCCTGAGCCGTTCAGGAAGGGATATGGAAAAGAATATCCCGCTGAATTTTAACGAAATCACAAAATGGATCGATCAAGGCATTCCCCTGATTTGGAGCGTTTACGTGACCTCGGAAATCGAAATTCAAAGTAACCAATTCACCATCGAAAGGGCATCAAAAGGCCAAAAGGAATGGGCTTCATCTATAAAAAAATACCGTTTACCTGTTGGATTCCAACCTGACATACAGGGAGGCCATATCCGGATCA
The DNA here is from genome assembly GCA_034440155.1 of Verrucomicrobiota bacterium. Classification (NCBI taxonomy): domain Bacteria; kingdom Pseudomonadati; phylum Verrucomicrobiota; species Verrucomicrobiota bacterium. Next base: position 54,884 of record JAWXBN010000040.1, read on the forward strand.
TCGTCGGTTATAATAAAGCTTCTGGTGAAATCTGTTATTCAGATTCCTGGGGACCAGATTATTCTCAACGGTGGATACCTTGGGAAGCGGGAAGAGCCATCTCTCAGGGATCCAAAGCCATTCAAGCCATCAAATGGTGAATTTGCGGGACTCTATGAACCCCATCAGGATAAAAAAACCTCTATCCTGTTTACTGGGAACCTTGCACCATGTTACCCATCCCACCGCTTCCTTCCCATTTCTGGGGGCGGTTCCAAGGAATGGAAGACACATTGTTTCCATTGCCTGCGGGTTCGTCCTTCGTGCTGCTACAGCCGGTAAAAACAGCAGGTAGCGAAATAAAAAGGCAAATAAGAATAATTCTAGTTGTTGTTTTCATAGGGGAATAAATGGGTTGTTAGAATATCACAATATCACCAGGCTGGATGTCCAGCACTTTTGTTTGTCCGGCGCCCTGCATCGCTGCATCCGTGACAGCCACAATATCAGCAACACTGGAATTCCTCTCTACTGTCCTGATTTTCACCCGGCCCATCAAGACATTTCCACGATAAAGAAGCATTTGGACACCTTCAACAACTTTTTGTTTATCACCAATATCCACCACTACAAAATTCCAATCGGCATTAAATGAAACCACCTTGCCACGGGTTCCCACCGGCATCACACCTTGCTTGCGGCGTTCCTCTTTTTCGACAAGATCAGCCAAATCGGTTTTGGCCTTCTCTAATCCCTTCGTCAAGAGATCCTTTTCCTCGCCCAACATCTGGATCTGTTTTTCATATTCATCCTTTTGGGCTTGGACCTGCTCAGGGGTCATCCCGGAAAATTGTTCTTTGTAAGTATCGAATTCCGTTTTGACTTTATTTAGCTCTTCATCCTTACCGCCTAATTGAGTCTGTAATTCCGAAACCTTCTTTTGGGCTTCATCATATTCTTTTTTGGTTTTTGTAGCTAGGTCTGCAGCCGCCTGGACTTCGGATGTCTTTTGTTCCACTTCTTTTAATGCAGTCACCACTTCTTCTGATTTTTTCTTAACCTCAGCCTCAGCTTGTTGTACCTGTGTGACTTTCTGGGCAATCGTTTGCGTATCCGCAGTCCGTTTGTTAAATACGACGAAACTGAGGTATCCTGCGATGAGGACGAGAACCAGAGTAATGATGCTAAAAATCTTTCCAACTATCGACATAAGAATTGTAAATGTAAATTTTTACATATTTAAAAAACAAATCCCGAAGCCTGTCAACCTATTAAAAGATTTTACTTAAGCCCCTAAATTTCCAGCTGATATGGAAAATCTGATAAAAGGCGGTTCCCTTTGGAGGTTACTAAGGCAATGTCCTCAATCCGCACACCCCCGACTCCCCAATAATAAAGACCTGGTTCAACGGTAATGACTTGGCCGGGCTTGAATGTTGTCAGGCCAAAACGGGGGGATTCGTGGATTTCAAGGCCCACGCCATGGCCGGTCCCGTGGAAAAAACCACTTTGCCGACCTTTTTTTATTCCCGTGGGGAACCCTTGCCGGGTAAAATATTCTTTAATTTCATCATGAATCTGCCGCCCATCGGCACCGGGGCGCATCTTGCGAAGGGCCATTTGCTGGCCTTCAAAAACTGTTTGGTACATTTTTTTTACTTTTTCAGAGGCTTTGCCACGAACTACTGTCCGGGTCATATCCCCGAAATAACCGCTTTTCTGTTCACGCGGAAAAATATCGAGAATGATCGTCTCATGCGGACGGAGTACACCAAATCCCCTTTCATGGGGGTCACACGCCTGATTTCCACCGGCGACAATCGTATGCGCGGGCAAACCTCCCAGCCGGATGATGGTGGCATCAATCTCAGCGCGCACTCTTTCACTGGTTAATTTTTTCCCTTCAAAGGTAAGGGATTTGCGGACAATTTGCGCATTCCTGATCAAGTCGATTCCTGCCTTTAAGCCTGCCTCGGTCATCCGCAAGGCCCCTTCGACAGCCTTCACTTCTAGAGCACTTTTAAATTCCCGTTCGGGAAAAAGTTTATCCGTACTCACAAGCCAGATGTCCTGTTCATTGAGTTGCTCGGCCAAGCGAAGGGGGAAATCCGGCGGGACATGAATCTCGCGCAACTTGCGCTGGCGGAGCAAATAGG
>JAWXBN010000041.1 GCA_034440155.1 Verrucomicrobiota bacterium
CCTTCAGAACGCATAAATGCTTTGTTCCCCGTTCCCGGGGTTGGAACCCCGGGCTGGTATGCACCGCCCCGTTGGGGCGATCTTTTGCCCCAAAGGGGCCCCCGCATACCAGCCCGGGGTGAAACCCTGGGTATCAAACGTCAATTATCCCCGCGTTCTGAAGGAACGCCGCATATTGTCGGATGACGAACGTGTGCCCAAACGATTCCAATGCGGCGTTCATTCATCACGGATGAATCATACCCGCCCGGGGTTGCACCCCGGGCTTGTATGGATTGCCCCATTGGGGCATAATCTCTAAACGAAGAAAAAAACATGCCTCAATCTCTATCCAATATTCTCATTCATCTGATCTTCAGCACGAAGGATCGCCAGCCATGGCTGGAAAAGGACGTGCGTGAAAAGACTCACGCATTCCTCGCCGGTGCCGCGCGCCAATGCGATTGCGAAGCCTATCGCGTCGGCGGTGTGGCAGATCATATTCACATGGCTGTGCGACTCTCCCGCACCCTATCCGTTGCAGATTTGGTCAAGGAAATCAAAACCGCTTCCAGTAAATGGATAAAAACTCAGGATCCCGCGCTCACCGACTTTTCCTGGCAACAAGGATACGGGGTTTTCTCCGTCGGGATGAGCCAAAAAGAGACCCTGCTCCATTACATCGACAACCAAGAAGAACATCACCGCACCCACACCTTTCAAGAGGAATACCGCGCCTTCCTTTCCAAATACGGAATCGAATACGACGAACGTTATGTCTGGGACTGATTCTCCCCCCCCCGCGTTGTCGAATCGAATGTCGAGTGTGTCCGTAAAATCCCGGCTCGTGGCAAGTGAGGGTCGCTCGCCCTATACAGGAAAGAGTTTGGCCATCCGCCTTTTCATCCTTCCTACCTTTCGTCGTCTTCGTGGCGCAAATTGCTCCTCCTTTGCGTGGAGTTTTTCCTGGGAGCAAATTGCGCGGCTCGGGCAGGAGCGTCCTTCAAGACTCCTTACGGAAAACTCTTTTCCGGTGGAGTACCGCGCATGAGACGAGGATGAATAACCCGGCCACTAAGGAAGTTATCGTGGAGGGTTCAGGCACCGCGGTGATGGCGAGATAGGCGGCGTTCCCGATATGTTGATGGGTGTAGCTGGTGGGATGGGTGCCGTCCCAAAAGACATATTTGCTCGGGTCGGCGACAATCACGTCCGGGCCGGGATTCATGTAGGTAAAGGATTGTTGGGTGGCATTGGTAAAGCCGAAGGCATTTGGGTCGTTGATCACGGAGTTAAATAATGAAAAGATATCAAAACGGACGAGGGAAATACCCGAAAGGCTTCCTTCCAAAGTGGAGAGTTGCACATCCAGCTTTGTATTAAAATTCGTCGCGAAGGTATTGGCCCAATATTCGTTGGTGGTGCCGACGAAAGTTGGTTTGAATCCGAGGGCAGGCATATTTGGCACGATGAAACTGCGCGCGCCATTATTATAAAGGCTGGTGATGGCAGTGGCGAGGTTACTGGTGGAGGTCGCAGTCTGGGCATCGAGGCTGGACATGGTCCAGGTATTGGTATTATCCGTTACCCAGTTGATCGCGTCATTTCCCCCACTCCATACCGAATATAGGGCGCTGGATGTAGTGGGGAGAAAGGGTTGTGATGAGATCGCGACGTAATTCGACACTTGGAGCTGGAGATTGTGCAGCCCGAAAAATGTAATGGTCCCGCCCGCCGTGGTGGATCCGCCCCAAGCAAAGTTCGCCCCGGTGGTATTGGTCCCGTTATTCGCCCCGAGATCGATCGGGGCGGCATTTGTGGCTGAAGCTTGGAGATTACCGTTCAAATACTCGATCCAAGTCGGCCCGCTGGACCAGCGCCCGTTGGCCGGTGTGCCAAATGCATTAAACTGGTTTGTATAATAGGTGAAATCATAACCGGTAAAAGGTCCTAGGTTAAAACCGACTTTATTGATCATATTCCCCCGGTCGGAGAGGCTGTCGCCAAAGGCGATAATACCGGAATAAGCACAAAGACGGTCAGTACTGGCTCCAAAGCAGAGCACAGTCATTAATAAAATAAATTTCATTTTCATAGGGGATAGGGCGGGTAAAAGGGTTAATTCCGGTTAGCTTCATAAAGTGCCCGGCCCCCTTTTGGCAAGACCGAAAATCACCAGCTTTACCTCGGTCGTCAAAAAAGCCTTGGGCCGGAGTGCGCCCCCCCCGCCCAGCCTTCTTGCGAACTGAACCTGATTTTATGATGAACCGAGAAATGGGGATCATGGATTCCCCCCCCCGCGCCGGGGGATTAATTTGTCTTTTACGAAGGGGGGCATTGACTTTAGAGGGAGGAACCCGATAGCTTTGGGGGGATGCGGCTAGGTTCACCCGAATGGCTGATTTTGATTCCCATCCTGATTTTTATCGGGTGGCGTTGGCCGGTGCTTGGATTACGGCTGCCGCGGCGGGCGATTTGTGTGGGGTTACTGGTCCTTTTGCTGGTCCAGCCCGAGATGCGGCGCACGGGCCGCGGCCTCGACCTGTGGGTACTCGTGGATCAGTCCGCCTCTACACAAGAGGTCATGGCCAAAAACCTGGGGGAATGGCAGTCGTTACTCTCGCGGAGCAAGGGCAGCGACGACCACCTCTATTTTGTGGACTACGCCGAGAATCCATTTTTCCGTGATGAATCCGATACGAGCACAGCCTTTGAAAGCGGGCGGGACGGTTCACGCACAGCCCTCGCGTTGCAATTTGCGCTTTCCCGGATGTCTCCCGACCGCGCTTCGCGGGTGCTCGTCCTCAGTGATGGATACTCGACCGAGAGTCTCTCGGGGCTGGAAGGTAAACTCCGCGCGCAAGGTGTCGCGATGGATTACCGCCTAGCCAAAGTCGATCATGACAGCGATATCAAGCTCGACAGCCTGGTCTTACCCGGGCGCGTGCAAATCGCTGAACCCTTCCTGCTCGAGATTAATCTAAGCGGGTCACCCGACGGGCAAGTGCCCCTGGAGATTTACCGTGGCGCGACTCCCATCATCCGCACAAATGTCAAAATCCAGAATGGCCGGGGCCTGGCGCGGTTCACCGACAAAATCGATCAGCCCGGGGGATTTGAGTACACCGCCGTGATCCATCCCGCTGCCGACAGTATCGCGGCGAATAACCGGATATCGAACTGGATCGAGATCACCGCCGGCCCGCGCATTTTGCTCGTGAGCGCCTACCCAGACGACCCGCTGGTGGGTATCTTGCGCGCACAAGGATTCACCGTCCAGCTCGTGGATAAACCAGGCACACTCACGCTGGGGCATCTGTCCGGGGTCAAGCTCGTGGTCTTTAATAATGTGCCGGCATACAGGATCGCCCCTGACTTTCTCAAGGCGATTCCTTTCTACGTGCGTGAGCAAGGGGGTGGATTCCTGATGGCGGGCGGGAAACAAAGTTTCGGTTCCGGCGGATTTTTCCAATCCCCAGTCGATGCGATCTTGCCGGTGTCCATGGAGCTACGGCAGGAACACCGGAAACTCTCAGTGGCCATGGCCATCGTCATGGATCGATCGGGGAGTATGGCTGTCGGCGTCGCCGGGGGGAAACCCGGCACCACAAAAATGGACCTCGCCAATGAAGGCTCGGCCACGGCTGTCGGTTTACTCGGGGACCAGGATGCGATCACGGTTTTTGCCGTGGATTCACTCGCTCATGAATTCGTCCCACTGTGTATCGTCGGGCCGAACCGTGAAAAGATCAATGACGGGATCCGCCGTATCCAGAGCACAGGCGGCGGGATATTTGTGTACGAGGGACTCTCAAAGGCTTGGGCCGAGCTCAAGAAAGCGCAGCAAGGCCAGAAACACGTGATCCTTTTTAGTGACGCGGCGGATACCGAAGAGCCCGGACAATACAAAAAGCTCTTGGCCGAAATGACCAAAGCCGGGGCGACAGTGAGTGTCATCGGTCTCGGCACCGAAAAGGATAGCGACGCAGAGCTCCTCAAAGACATTGCAAAGCTCGGTAACGGGCGGATTTTCTTTAATGCAAATGCCTCTGAGCTACCCGCGTTATTTGCCCAGGAAACCGTCGCCGTGGCACGTTCGACTTTTATTGATGAGCCCACCAGCACTGGTCCCACCGCCGGATGGCTCGAAATCTCCGCGCGTCCGATCGACTGGATGCATGATGTCGATGGATATAACCTCAGTTATCTCAGGGCCGATGCGACCAGTGCCTTGAATACAAAGGATGAATACACCGCCCCGCTGGTCGCCTTTTGGCAACGTGGCCTGGGCCGATCCGCCGCTGTGTCATTTCCTCTCGGCGGAGATTTCAGCACCCGCGTGCGGGCATGGCCGGCCTACGGCGATTTTATCCAGACCCTCGGACGATGGCTGATGGGTAAACCCGTCCCTTCCGGCCTGTCGGTGCGCAGTACCCTGGAGGGGGAAGACCTCGTCATCGAGCTGCTCTACGACTCCACCCGTGAGCTGGACCTCTCGCTGCACCCGCCGCGACTCGCCCTGACGGGATTTAAGGATCAGGAAGTCCTCCGGCCCACATGGGAACGTGTCGCGCCGGGGCGTTTCTCCACGCGGATGAAGCTCATGCCAAATCATCCCATCCGCGGCGCGGTCCAAGCCGGTGAATACATCCTGCCCTTCGGCCCGGTCATCCTCGGGCGTAATGAAGAATGGGCCTTTGATGAATACCGCTTAGAGGAACTCGCCACCCTGGCCACCGCCACTGCTGGACAAGAACGCACTGACCTCGCCTCGATCTGGAAAGCCCCCCGCCGTGCGGAATTCCGCGACTTTAAACAATTCCTCCTCATCACCTTCCTCCTGGCCTTCCTCCTCGACGCTTTCCTCACCCGCACCGGTTACTCCCTGCGCAATTTGCTCGCCCGCAAAAGTCTCACGGCACAAGTCCGCTAAGAGAGCGGAAAGTTTTTGCGTGTAGGGCGAGCGGCCCTGCTTGCCACCTCGAACCATTTACTTTTTGGGCAGGAGCAAATTGCCGCACGCTTCGTTCTTTTAAAACAAATCCGAATGAGTCCCTGTTCGTTCTAGCCGAAGTTCATCATCGAAAATCTTGTATATCAGAATCCAATCGGGTTCGATATGGCAATCTCTGTGACCTGCCCAGTTCCCGCTGAGTTGATGATGACGATTCCGAGGAGGCAGTGGGTCTCCTGCAAGAAAGAGGTCAATAACAGCTTTCAGTTTTGTAAGGTCTTTGCCTCGTTTCAATACCCGCTTGATGTCCTTCTTGAATTGATTTGTCTGGCTAAGCCTCATTTGTCCCAAGAAGCGTAGAGGTCATTGGCGGTTTCGAATGTCTCAATATCCTGATTCTTATCGCTTTTTGCGAGCACTGTAGCAGTCAGCTTGTTGGGAACGTGTAACTCTAATGGAAATGATTTCCTGATGGCTATCTGTCGGTAGAAGAGTCGAATCGCCTCGGTCGGCGTCATCCCCAAGGAGTCGAGCACCTTTTCAGTGGCGGCCTTTGTTGCTGGGTCTATTCTGGCATGAACTACTGCTGATTGTGGCATAGAGTAAATGTATCACAAATGCAACACACATCAAGAAAATCTTATTTTTTGGGAATGATTTAGCTCACCGACACGGTGGGGAGAGAAGCTCTAATTCAAAGGAGGACGTTTTCCTCACCCGCACCGGTTACTCCCTGCGCAATTTGCTCGCCCGCAAAAGTCTCACGGCACAAGTCCGCTAAGAGAGCGGAAAGTTTTTGTGTGTAGGGCGAGCGGCCCTGCTTGCCACGGTCTGGAGCAATTTGCTCATGGTTGATGAAAAAAATAAAGTCAGGGCGCAGTTTTCACCACGAAGACCACGAAAGACACGAAGGATAAAAAAACGGGACGGGCAAACTCATTTCGTGTAGGGCCAGCGGCCCTGCTTGCCTTCTCCCTGCAAAATTACAACGGCACCTTTAATCCTGTTGCCGTCGCCAGTTTTTTTTGGTTCGTGTCGAGGGTCAGAAAAGAGGGCAGGCCCAAATGCATGGATGTGGATAGATGGAGAATGTCCATAGGCCGGTGACCACCCTTGATGGTGTATTGCGCCGAAAGACACCTTCCGCACGGCTATGCACATCCGACCATTCCACTTTTGAAATCATGAAGGCTTTGTCAGCGAGGTTAGAATCCAGCGCGGCAAAAAGTTTATCGGCCTGCGTTTTGGAATATCCCTGTGTGCGATCCTGATGGTGGCGAAAGACTTGAAAACGGGCCGCCTGACGAAACTCCCACAAAACCAGTGTGGACAGGACGACCTCCCCCTGAAATGAATTCATAAAATCCCAAGCTTGCTGAGAGTTAACCTGCACTCTTCACAACCCACATAAAAACGAAGTGTCCGCAAAACAGTTTTTTCATCAGAAACCATTATCGTATTCTGCCTGCCGCATTTGAGCCATTTCCTGCGCTGAGAATTTCCGTTTCCCCCATATCTTTATCGCTTGTGCCCGAAAGTCGATTTTCTTCCGGGGAGTTTTGCTGATTTTTTGTCGGACGGGCACTAACTGTGCATAGGGTTTTCCTCGCTTGATGATCTCCACACTTTCTCCATTCTCAATCCATGCAGAAACCCGGCGAAATTGGGTTCTCAAATCAGCGGTCGTAACAGTATTTATGATATATAAATCTATCAAAAATGAGGTATCCGTCGAAAAGAATTTCCGCACGCCCGAACCATTTGCTTTTTCGACACGAGCGATTTGGTACAGACATTTTCCCTATTATAGTAAAATCATTCTGGTCGGTGCTGGCGGCGGAAGGCGGCGGGGGAGTGGCCGGTGACTTGCTTAAAAATGCGGCTGAGGTAGGCGCGATGAGGGAAACCGATGGATTCGGCAATGTCGTCGATCGTGGGTGTGTCCTGGAGAAGGAGGCGGGCGGCCTCGCGCACGCGGATCTCGGTGACATGGCGGGCGGGTGAGGTACCGAGGTGTTTACGGAAGGCACGGTTGAAACCGGCGATGCTCATACCGGCGATGCGGGCGAGTGCACCAGCAGGCAGTTTTTCGGCGAGGTGAGATTCGATATAAGTGCGGACGCGGCGGAGGTTGTCGGGCAGGGGTGGGCGCCAGACGAGTTCGGGCCGGGCGAGGGTGACTTGGAGGAGGGCGAGGCTATTACGATAGAGGGCATCGGTGGGGTGTGCGTCGGGGGTGTCTCGGACGAGGCCGCTAATGTCGCGGATCAGACATAACTCAGTGTCACGGGTCTCGAGCACGAGCGGGGGCTTGCAGTCCGGATGGGGGACACCGGAGAAACTAAAGGACATCCAGAAGGAGGGGACCGGGTTAGCCCCGAGGCAGTGAAAGAGGCTGTGCGGCGGGATGAGGACGATGCGGCCAGGGAGGAGTTCGGTCATTTGTTCATTAAAGAGCACGAGATGGCCACGTTTGGCATTACTGTAGAGCCGCCAGAAGGGGCTGAAGACACCGGGGAAATTCCAGTGAGTATTCATCTCGAGATAGCCGGTCTCGTGGAGAGTGATGCCGGTGCGGCCGGGCTTGAGGCCGAGTGGGTCAAATTCCACACCGACACCGGAGAAGGGTTGGTCATAGGCACCGAGATTAATACGGGGCATGATCGGATCAGACACAAAACTGAGGATGGGGGATATAGACGGGAAAGGCAAGTGTGGAGTATAAAGGAGAGCATGAGCATGTTCGATACTATCGGAGTGTCAGCCGGAGTCGCTGACCGTAAAGAGAACACTCTCCTCAAGCTGGAGCGTATGAATAAGGCATTACGCCACGAGGAACCCGACCGGGTACCCATCAGTGATTTCTTCTGGGGTGGATTCACCCGGCGTTGGCGCAAAGAGCTCGGGCTCGCGGATGATGCGAATCCCTATTATTATTATGATCTGGACTGGATCGTCACGGTGCCAAATATGGATCCGTGGATCCGGCCCTTTGAAACCATCTCCGAAACGGCCGAGGAGGTCACGGTAAAAACGGGGTTCGGGGCGATCATGCATAAACATCTGGAGCATCCCATGCCCGAGATGCGTGCTTGGGAAACGGACACTTTTGAAAAGCTGCAGGTGGTGAGATTTGACGCTCCGGACGATCCCCGGCGGTTCTTCAGCGCGGGGGATAACCAGATCGCGGGGGTCGGTGACGGTTTCCAGAGGAATACCCCGGCTTGGATTGAAACGGTGAAATCACTGCGGCCAGACTTCCCGGTCTATGGCAGTATCGTCGAGGCCAGCGAATACCTCACACGCCTGATCGGTCAGGCCAACGCATTGATGTGGATGGGCGAGCACGCGGAAGAAATGGGTGAGGTCATTCATCGTATTGGCGCTTATTGCCTCGCGATGGCGAAAGCGGAGATTGCAGCGGGTGCAGGTTTGCTGGACGGATTTGTCATCTGGGGAGATGTGGCGTATAAGAAATGCCTGCTCTTTTCCCCGGTGTACTGGCGGAAATATTTTAAGCCTTGGGTCGCCCAGATCGCGGCTGCTGCCCATGAGGCCGGGCTGCCGGTGATCTACCACGGTTGCGGAAATGTGCACGCGATTTTTAAAGACTACATTGATATCAAGATCGACGCCTATAACCCACTGGAGGTAAAGGCGGGTATGGATGCCGTGGCCCTGCGCCGCCAGTACGGGCACACGATTGGATTCTGCGGGAATAGCGACATGCAGGTCTGGGAGAGCGGTGACCACGAGGCCATCCGGCGCGAGGTATTACGGAAACTCAACGCAGCTAAGGGCGGGGGCATGATCTTCCAGAGTGACCACTCCGTGAGCAGCGGTGTGTCGGGGCAGACCTACGATTACATTGTGAAACTCGTCAGGGAGTACGGGAGTTACCCCTTAAATCTCGGCGAGTGTGATGAGAAAATCTGAGATTGACGGTGCCATCCTTTTTGGTGGATGCCGGGGGGAGAGAGAGCAATTAGTTCATCACCCTCACGAAAGATACGCTTATGAAACGTTATGGTTCCGTTGTCGTCCTGCGCCCGGAGAAGGCCGAGGAATATAAAAAGCTGCACGCAGCCGTCTGGCCCGAGGTGCTAGCGGTCATCCGCGAGGTCAATATCCGAAACTATTCCATTTATTTGCGTACCTTTGGTGACGGCCAGCTTTATCTTTTCAGTTACTTCGAATACATCGGTAATGATTTCGAGACGGACATGGCCAAAATGGCTGCGGCCCCGATCACGCAAGAGTGGTGGGCGATAAATAAACCCTGCCATATTCCCCTAGACGACCGGGCACCCGGTGAATGGTGGGCGGGGACGGAAGAGGTCTTTCACTGCGATTGATCCGGGTTACTCGGCAAGGCGGCACCATTTGTTATTCTGGTCCGAGCGAAAAACTTTCTTTTTTTTTTAATAAGTCCGGCGCAAATTGCTGGGGAGGATATTGAGTTCCTGGCGGTATTTGGCGACCGTACGGCGGGCGATGGGAATACCCTTTTTATTCAAGAGATCAACGATGTCCATATCGGAAAAGGGGCTTTTGGGGTCTTCGGTTTTAATGAGTTCGGCGAGGGCATCCTTGACGGAGGCATTACTGACGACCTCCCCGGACTCGGAGGTGTAACCAGTCGTGAAAAAGTATTTCATTTCGAAAATACCGTAGGGTGTCTGGATGTATTTATTTGCGATGGCCCGGCTCACGGTGGTTTCATGGACCCCGACATCTTTGGCGACTTGCGCCATGGTCAGGGGTTTGAGGTGGGAGGATCCTTTGTTGAAGAATTCACGCTGGTGCTTTAGGAGTTCCCGAGCGATATTCATGATGGTTTGTTGGCGTTGGTGGATACTTTTGATCAGGAATTTCCCGGCCCGGATTTTGTCCCGGATATATTGGCGCACCTCTCTGCGGCCTTCTGACCCCATCATATCCTTGTAAGTATCCGAGATCCGGATATTTGGGATTTGGGTGTCATTAATCATGATCAGGAAATCCCCCTCCACCCGTCGGATCTCGACATCCGGGATGACATATTGGTTTGCGTCTGCGGAGAACATCGACCCGGGTTTCGGTGAAAGGGTGGCGATAAAGTCAGCGGCTTTTTGGACCTCGGTGACCGGCACTTTTAAGAGGCGTGCGATGTCCGGGTACTTTTTATGACTCAGTTCATTGATGTATTTCGTGACGATGGCGGATTCGAGGGATTCGGCCTTGCCGAGGCGCTCGAGCTGGATCGCGAGGCATTCACTGAGATTGCGCGCCCCGACTCCGACAGGATGGAAAGTCTGGATGATGTAGAGGACCCTTTCTAAGTCATTCTCTAAATGGCCTCCGGAGTAACTAATCTCCTGTAGCGGCGTCGCCAGATATCCCCGGTCATCGATACTGCCGATCAGGAGCTCGGCCATTTCCTTATCTTTTTTGTTTAACTCGGAAAGGGGAATCTGGTTAAGCAGATGAGCTTGCAGCGATTCGCGCTCCGTGACGGAATCAAAGAAAAACTGGCGGCGTTCCTCATCGGCCTTGTCATAACGCAAATTATTCTGGTAACCCGGATCGTAGTCATCATCACCGAAAGGATCGGAATCTTCATCACTCGAGGATAACCCGTCCTCGTCCCGGGCGTCCTCATCCTTGGGTTTTTCGAGGACCTCCTCTAGGACCGGGTTTGCTTGGAGCTCTTGGTGGACCATGGACTGGAGTTCGAGCGTGGACGCCTGAAGCATCTGGAGCGATTGTTGCATTTGCGGCGCAATCGATGTCCCGAGTTTTTGACTAATATTGAATTCCATTCCGGCCATTAAGTACTCATAGTTACCCCAAAAATGGCCTGCGTCAACTAAATCGATTCATTTTAGGCACGGAAAATGCTTCATCATTTTTTGTTTACAAGCTAAACCACTCATTTTACTGCCAGCGACAGGGCACGAGGCGCGGCCTTGTTTCTAATCTAAATGCGTGAAATCGGTTTATCCACTGCCAGGGATACAAAGCGCACAGTGCGACTCTTTCCGCGATCACCTGCCAAATTTAAAGAAAACCCTGTAGCTCCCTCAAAAAAAAATCTCGTGAAAGAGGTAACGGGTGTGGTAGGTTTCACCTTTCCCTTATGGCCAAAATATATATCAAGACATACGGTTGCCAGATGAATGAGCGTGACTCGGAGCAAGTGGCTTCGCAGCTCGTGGCTCGGGGGCATACCCTGACACCGGATCGTAATGAAGCGGATGTCATACTTTTGAATACTTGTAGCGTCCGGGATATGGCTGAGCAGAAGGCGATCAATAAGATGACCGGGTTCGCCTTTGATAATTTGCGCGGGCGCCGTAAGCGTGTCCTAGGCTTCCTCGGTTGTATGGCCCAATCACGGGGGGAAGAGCTGCTCAAACAAATGCCCGGAGTGAATATGGTCGTGGGCACACAGAAATTCCACCGGGTGGCGGAGTACGTGGACAAATTGCTGGAGGCTGGTGAATTAGATCACATTTGTGATACGGAAGCCGAGCTCGACAGTCAGAATACAATCCGCGAACAAATCCTGGATGAACGTCAAGTCACCACCTTTGTCTCGATCATGCAGGGATGTAATATGCACTGCACCTTTTGTATCGTGCCATTCACACGCGGGGATGAACGCAGCCGCCCGACCGGACAAATCGTCGAGGAAGTCCGCGCTTATGCCGCAAAGGGAATCAAGGAAGTCACTTTGCTCGGGCAAATCGTCAATCTCTATGGGCGCCATGAATTTGAAACAAAAAACGGGATATCCCCCTTTGTCCAATTATTAGAGGCCGTCCACGAAATCGACGGGATCGAGAGGATCCGGTTCACTTCGCCCCATCCGATCGGGTTCAAACAAGATCTCGTCGATGCTTATGGACGGCTGCCGAAACTTTGTGAACACGCCCACTTGCCGCTGCAATCAGGGTCGAACCGTCTTTTGAAAGCCATGCACCGCATCTACACGACGGAGAAATATCTCGAGCTCGTGGGCAAATTGCGCGCCGTGCGTCCCGATATCGGGCTGACGACGGATATCATCGTCGGGTTCCCAGGGGAAACGGATGAAGACTTTGAGCAGACGCGATGGATGCTTAAAGAGGGAGATTTTGATAATTCATACATCTTCCGTTATTCCAAACGCAAAGACACCCCCGCCGCCGCGATGCCCGATGAACTCCAAGTGCCCGAATCCGTCAAGGAAGAGCGGAATCAAATCCTGCTCGAGGACCAGCGCGAGATCGCCCGGCGGAAAACCGCGCAATTTGTGGGGAAGAATGTCGAGATATTGATCGAAGGCCCGAGTAAAAATAATGAATTGCGGTATTGCGGACGCACGCGGCAGAACCACCTCGTCGTCGTCGATGGGGCTAGCTCCCGCCATGTCGGGCAAATTACCCCCGTGCGTGTGAAGGAAACTACCGGGTTCACCATCTACGCGGATATTGATATCCACAGGGATGATGAATGAAAATCCCGAGGATCGTGCTCACGGGCGGGCCGTGCGGGGGCAAAACAACGGCACAACACGATCTCATCGAGGAACTGGCGCGGGTCGGATACCGGACCATTTGTGTGCCCGAGGTGGCGACCCTGTTTTTCGGGAGCGGATTCACGATCCACGATTTTTTATCCGATAAAGTTTATCATTTGCAAAAAGGTATCCTCCAGGAACAAATCGCTCTGGAGGATTCACTGGTACGTGTCGCCGGGGTTTTATCCGGTAAAGTCCTCCTCCTCTGTGACCGCGGGGCCTTGGACGGGAAAGCCTACACCGCCGCCGCTGATTGGGAACGGATTTTGGTAGAGCTCGGCACTGATGAGGGCAAATTGCTAGCACGTCATGACCGGGTTGTCCACCTTACGCCCCACGCCGACGGCGCGGAGGACCATTCCTCCTACCAGACGAATGAATGCCGGTTCGAGTCAGTCAAGGAGGCTCTGGAGACCGACCGCAAATTGCGCGCAGCCTGGGAAAATCACCCACAGCACATGATCATCCCCAATGAAGGCGGCATGGCCCGCAAACTCGAATGTATTATACGCAAGCTGGATGTGTGCGTGAGACTCTAGTCCCGATGGCAAGCAGGGCCGCTCGCCCTACACACTCGCGCGGTCAGGCTTTTCCTTCATCCCTTTCTTCGCGCAATTTGCACCGTGAAGAATGGTGGGGATCAGGATGGGCAAACTTAATTTTCCCCTGTAGGACGACCGGCCCGTTTGCCGAAAGCCGGATGTGTGCGTGAAACTCTGGCCCATGGCAAGCAGGGCCGCTCGCCCTACACACTCGCGCGGTCAGGCTTTTCCATCATCCCTTTCTTCGCGCAATTTTCACCACGAAGAATGGTGGGTGTGACGCAGCAGGCCAAACTTAATTTTCCCCTGTAGGGCGACCGGCCCGGTTGCCGAAAGCCGGATGTATGCGTGAGACTCTAGTCCCGATGGCAAGCAGGGCCGCTCGCCCTACACACTCGCACGGTCAGGCTTTTCCATCATCCCTTTCTTCGCGCAATTTGCACCACGAAGAATGGTGGGTGTGAGGATGGGCAAACTTAATTTTCCCCTGTAGGACGACCGGCCCGGTTGCCGAATGCCGGATGTGTGCGTGAGACTCTAGTCCCGATGGCAAGCAGGGCCGCTCGCCCTACACACTCGCTCGGTCAGACTTTTCCTCCCTATCTTTTATTCGACAACCGAAGGATTTAGGATCGGGCCGTTTCCGGGGGATATCTCACCCGCTGTCAATGCTGCGGGCAGTGTCACCGTGATGCAGGCGCCTTCTCCGGCCTTGCTCTCCACGATGATGCGGCCCTTCATGGATTCCACCAGTTGCTTGACGATAGATAAACCAAGCCCCGTGGAGTGCTCACCAGCCGTTGGTCTGGCGCTCAGACGGCCATAGCGGCGGAACATTTTCTCTCGGTCTTCGGCGGTGAATCCGGGGCCTTCATCGCTGACGGAAAAGTGTATCCATTCTAGCGGGCCTACACCGGCGGTGAGCGTCACGCAACTGCCGGCGGATGAAAACTTGATGGCGTTGGACAACAAGTTGTCGAGTACGCGTGGGAGTCCCTCCCGATCCGCGTGTGCATAAAGAGGGTGCTCAGGAAGCTCGACGAAAAGAGTGATTCGCTTAGCCTCGGCGACGAGTGTGTGCCGCTCCTCCGCTTCTTCGAGAATAATGCAAATGTCGAGCGGCTCGGCTAGCACCTTGATTCGCTCAGCAGATTGATTGGTAAGGAACTCCTGTACAAACGCGGTCACGGCTTCTGTAGAGCGCACGATGTTCACGACGAGTGGAGCGCAGAGTGCCGGGATCGTGTCGAGCTGCCGCTCCAGAGCGACAGCGGACACGTAAAGGCCCGTGAGATCATTCCCAAGATCGTGCGTGAGCAGACCGAGTAATTCGTCCTTGTCCTCGGCGAGGTCACGTAGCTCTTCGCGCGTTCGCTTTAAGGCGAGATGGGTGCGCACGCGGGAGAGCAGTTCGGCTTTGTTAAATGGCTTGGTGACGTAGTCCACGCCGCCGCATTCGAGGGCTTCGACGATGAGATTTTTATCGTCCGCAGCAGAGAGGAAAATGGTCGGAATGTCCGCCCAGCAAGCCTTGGCCTTGAGCTTGCTGCACACTTCAATGCCATTCATCCTCGGCATGAGCATGTCGAGGAGGATGAGGTCGGGCGTATTTGCGGCGAGTAGTGCAAACGCGTCTTCACCGCTGCTCGCGCAGATGACTTCATATCCGGCCATCGTGAGCACGGCGCCGATGAGCTCTAGGTTCCGCGCTTGATCATCGATGATCAGAACGGTCTCAGGTGCTGTGATGCTGGAGGGATCCGCGGCGTCCCGTGGTTGGGCCGGGGGCCTTGTTCCTCGTGCTTCTACTTCTGCGCATCCTCCCATTGGGGTGGTTTGTGGATCCTTGAACTGTGTCAAATCATCAGCCGTGGGCGTGCCTGGTTGCGGCTCGGCAAATTTGGACTGCAACGCCTTCACCGTGACCTCCAACTGAGTGAACTCAGCGCGCATCCCCTTCAGCGTCTCAGCCACCTCGGGGTCGGTTCCCAGATCTTCGAGTAACACGGTTTGGAGGTCGAGGTTGTTGATCGAGTTCCTCACATCGTGCGCATGCTGGCGGATGATTTTTTGGATGTTTGTGTGGTCGTCAGTCATGGGGATGGGGGAGTGGGGTGCGTTATTGAAGGGTTAGTTCGAGCGTTGTCGAGC